>NZ_BAAHWU010000026.1:0-43486 GCF_054601275.1 Dysgonomonas reticulitermitis
ATTAAAAATTTATCCCCGATAAGCAGGTTGACTATAAAAAATCCATAGGATTTTCATATCAATAGAAAATTGTATTCCTCTTTTCTACCCGAACGCCGTAGGTGTTCAACCCCTAAGGGGTTGCGAGACCGGCCGGTTTACCTCTTCTATTGATATGAATGCCCTGACGGGCAAAAAATTACACCCAATTCTACAGTCAACAGCCAACAGTTATCAGTCAACAACTCGTACCTCGTATCTCGTCTACTCGTAACTTTTTAACTAAAAAGTAACAAACTTCTACAGTCAATTAGCCATTAGCTGTTAGCTTTTAGCCTTTGCCGCTTCGCGCCATTTGCTAATCTGCTAATTTTCAAATTTTCAAATTCGCTAATTTTCAAATTATCTAATTACCACTATATCTATAGATAAAATTAGTTACGGATTACTTCGCCCTTCGGGCAGTTACTTCTGCTTCTTGGTGGCAAGCATAGCAATGCCGAACAGTCCGCAGACAATCACCCAGATACCCTGCACGGCAAACACGCCTGTGGCAAAAGCCGTTGCTTCGAGTTGCCCTACCCCGTAGAGTGTGAGGGCGGCGATAACAGCCACTTGCCACGGGCCTAATCCTCCGTTGGAAGGGATTCCCATACTCAGGCTGCTAAGGGCAAAAGCAATCAGTCCGGCTTCGAATCCGAGATCTTTCGTAAAGTCAAAAGCAAAAAATGTTATGTAGAAATAGAAGAAATAAGAAACCCAGATAGCTATAGTGTATGCCAACAAGCGAAACTTGGTCTTCATCTTCCAGATGGCTTTCATATCGGCATACATGCTTTTCATGATGTTCTTTATTTTCAATACGATGAAATTCTCTTTGAAGAACTTAAATACGATGTATGTGGTAATAGCAGCGGCAACTATGAGTATATACAACAGCGGAGACTGAAGGATGCCTACGATAGTATCGAATGTACTTTGGTTATGCTTCAGCTGCGTGATAAAAAACTGCATGTTGATGATAAAAGCCACGAATACAATCAGTAACACCGTGACAGTATCGAAAATACGGTCGAGCACCATTGTCCCGAACAGTTTTGTAAACGGAACTTTCTCTTCTTTGGCCACCATGCCGCATTTCCATATCTCTCCGGCGCGGGGAATAGCATAGTTGACGGCATAACCGCCATATATGGCATAATTGAGAACCGATACTTTTGGCGAATAGCCCAAAGGTCTCACAAACAGTTCCCACCGGTAGCCTCTGATGGTATTACCCAGCAAACCAAAAACAAGCGAAGAAAGTAAAATAGCCCAGTTAGCTCCTTTTACAATATCCCATACCTGATAGAAATCGACCTTCCTGAACAGGTAATATATGATAAATACGCCTAAAGCAAGAGGCAATGCCACTTTTATCAAAGTGTTGAGCAGTGATTTCTTTTTGGGCGCCTCTTCTACCGGATTCTCCATTCCTTATATTACAAAATTGTGGTTTCTTTACGCAATAGTAGTAATATTTTATTAATAAATGCTACCTTTGCGGCTGCAAATATAATCATTAATTATAATTATGCCGGCAGTTAAACCGAAGAAATTCTTAGGACAGCATTTCCTGAAAGACCTGGACATAGCCCGTCGCATTGCCGATACACTCGACGAATTTGAAGGTGTACCTGTAATCGAAGTAGGCCCGGGTATGGGTGTGCTTACTCAATTTCTGATTGAGAAAAAAAAAGAATTGACGGTGGTGGAGCTCGACAGGGAGTCGATCCCTTATCTGAACGGGCATTATCCGGCCTTGCGCGGAAAGATAATAGAGGATGATTTTTTAAAGCTGGAACTGTCATCCATTTACAAAGATCAGTTCTGTGTAATAGGAAATTATCCGTACAACATATCCTCACAGATATTTTTCAAAATACTCGATTATAAAAACCAAGTACCGTGCTGTTCGGGTATGCTTCAGAAGGAAGTCGCCGAGCGCATTGCAGCCCCTCCGGGAAGCAAAACATACGGTATATTAAGCGTACTGCTTCAGGCATGGTACAATGTGGAATATCTTTTCACGGTGAGTGAGAAGGTGTTCGACCCTCCTCCGAAAGTAAAATCGGCCGTTGTGAAACTGGTAAGGAACGAACGGCAGACATTGAGTTGCGACGAAAAGTTGTTTAAGACCGTTGTGAAAACGGGATTCAACCAGCGACGGAAAACCTTGCGCAATTCGATGAAACCTTTGCTTGGGAAAGAGTGCGAGGCCTTTAACGACCCCATATTCGGGGAACGACCCGAGCGGCTCTCGGTTGCAGATTTCGAAAAGCTGACCAACATCGTGGCGGCTAACCTGCCCGGGAGAGACAGAGAGAAGAAATAGAGTACACACGCACTTAAAAAAGGAGCGCTCATGTCAGAAGTAAAACTATACTATCACAAAGACAATATAATAAGATTGAGCCGCAGCATAGAGTTTTTGAAAACAACGCCTATCAAAAACTTTTTGTGGATTGACCTCAATAACGTAGACGAAGAAATAGAGCTCGAACTCGAAGACTATCTGAAGATATACATTCAGGAAGAGGAAGAAATGGTAGAGATCGAGATGTCGTCGCGATATATGGAGACGGCCGATTCGCTGGTGGTAAACTCCAACTTTCTTTTGGGAAATTTCGAACGCGAGCCGGTTTCCTTCATCATGAAGAACAATATATTGATTACCGTTCGTGGCGAAGATCTGAGTTCTTTTCAGGAAACGGCAAAAAAGATATTTGGCAATCCCCGAAACTACCCTACCGGATACCATGCCTTTATGGCAATCCTTGAAACCCGTGTGGAAATAGACGCCGATATGGTGGAGGATATGACTTCGCAAATTACCACTCTGAGTAACAGTATCAGTATAAAGGAAGCAGACGAAGAGCTCTTGATGGAAATAAAGAACTTGCAGGAAAAAACCATGATGCTTCGCGAAAATATCATAGACAAACAGAGAGTGGTAACAAGCTTGTTAAAGAGCGAACTCATGCCGAAAGAACTGCACGGAAGAATCACAATACTGATAAAAGACATCAACTCGCTGCTCGAACATACCCGATTCAGCTTCGACCGCCTCGACTACTTACAGGATACCTTCCTCGGGTTCGTTAACATCGAACAGAACAAAATCATTAAAATGTTTACCGTGATCTCGGTAATATTCATGCCCCCTACCCTCATCGCCAGTATTTATGGGATGAACTTCGGGGATAATATGCCTGAACTTAGCTGGGAATACGGCTACGCGTTTTCTATCGGACTGATGATAGCGGCCGTTGCCATCATCCTCTTTTACTTCAAGAAGAAAAAGTGGCTGTAGCATAGAATTTACTGTCGCATGCCACCCCGGCCAAAGGGAAGAGCTGTTAAGTTCTCCCCTTTACCCTGCTATATTTTGCTGTCATCCTGAGTGGGACGAAGGATCTCCCTCTATTAAGGAGATGTTTCCTGTCGTCAACATGACAAAGAGAAAGAAAAAATTCTTTTATCATAAAATCTTATTACTCTTAAAAAAATATTAATACCTTTGTCTCCGGATTTTGGTATCATTATTCCGCATCTTCGGAAAATGATAAAAGGGAATCAGGTGTAAATCCTGAACAGACCCGCTGCTGTAAGCTCTTTTCAGTTAACAGTTAACAGTCATCAGTTAACAATGTTGCTGAAGAGTCTTTGAACAAGACCAAATACCACTGTCGTAAACAGTGAACAGTAAACAGTAAACAGTGAACAATTTATATTGATAACTGATAACTGATGACTGATGACTGAAAAGATGGGAAGGACGTTCAAAGATGGAGTAAGTCAGAAGACCTGCCAAGATTGATTAGTTTTAAAGCTTTCGGGAAATAAAGCTGAAGAACACGAATGAGAAGTCAATCTTTTTAAGTTAATTCAATTTACGGCTTAGGCTTCTGTTTATTCAGTCTTCAAATTATTTTTTCGTAAGCTATTGATAATTTTCAATTAGCTTGGGATGTTTTTCACCTGTTTTAAAAGATTCGTTTCAATAATCATATTATTGAATTTATATCTGACTGCCTCCTCTCAGAATAAGCTGGATACAATACAGCATCTGAATGAGGTTGTTATATCTGCCCGTCCGGTACAAATCGAAATCATACCTGTACAAACCCTGTCGGGAAAACTTCTCGAAAACCTGAGCGCACACTCGGTAGCCGATGCCATGCGCTACTTTTCAGGAGTCCAGCTCAAAGACTATGGCGGCATCGGAGGACTTAAAACGGTAAATATCCGCAGTATGGGCTCCGAACATGTCGGGGTATTCTATGACGGAATAGAGATAGGCAATCCACAGAACGGGGTTGTCGACCTTGGGCGATACTCGCTCGACAACATGGAATCTATATCCCTGTACAACGGTCAAAAGAGCGCCATATTTCAGCCGGCAAAGGACTATGCTTCCGCAAGTTCGATATACATGACCTCTAAATCTCCTGTTTTCAGGACAAACAGGAACCAATCCGTCAAAGCAACCTTCAAAACCGGAGCTTTCGATCTGGTGAATCCGTCTGTAGTCTGGAATCAGAAATTATCGAAAAACCTGTCCGGCTCCCTCAACGCGGAGTACATCTATTCATCGGGCAAATATAAATTCCAAAGTAAGAGAGAGAATACAATCGATGACAGAGGTGGATACGACACTACTGAAGTCCGCCGAAACGGAGACATCAAGGTATTCCGTATCGAACATGCGCTGTTCGGGAAAATAGAAAAAGGCGAGTGGAAAACCCGAACTTACTTCTACACTTCCGAGCGGGGCTATCCGGGCGCGGATGTGAAAGTACCGGGAAAATTTGCTCACGAAGACAGGCAGTGGGATAAGAATTTCTTCTTCCAGTCCTCCTTCAAAAAGAATATTTCCAAGAAATACAGCACATTGCTATCCGGAAAATATGCCTACGATTACATTCATTATATAGCCGGCGACTATCCGGGTCCGGCCTTTGACAATAAATACATGCTGCACGAAGCCTACCTTTCTACGGCCAATTTATTCAACATACTTCCGTTCTGGAGCGCCAATGTATCCACCGACTTTATGTGGAACAAAATGAACTCCAACATGCAGGAATTCATCTACCCACAACGCTATTCGGGATGGGCGGCGGCTGCCACGTCGCTCTACTTCGACCGCTTCAAATTGCAAGCAAGCTTGCTGGCTTCTTTTGTTCATGAAAACACGAAGGAAGATAAAAAAGACATCCAACGCGATTGGGACAAATATACTCCGTCCATTATAGCGTCGTGGCAACCGTTCAAGGCGCACGACCTGCACCTGAGAGCTTTTTACAAGAGCATTTTCCGTATGCCTACGTTCAGCGAAATGCACCTGGCATACATGGGTAGCCTGTCCTCATTTCTCAGACCCGAATATACCAAACAGTACAATATAGGAATAACTTATGCCAAAACTGTAAACTATTCTCTCAACATAGGCGGGCAGATCGATGCCTATCATAACAGGATTACAGATAAACTGGTCGCAGTACCCGGAGGTGTCAATTTCAGGTGGACAATGATGAATTTGGGGCTGGTAAAGATTAAGGGGGTGGATGTCGCCCTGTTTGCAGACGTTAAACCTCTCAAGGATTTCTCTTTCGAAGGCAGGCTGAATTATACATACCAGAAGGCTCTGGATTATTCCGATCCCGGCGAGCCGGTAACATATAAAAATCAGATTCCATTTATGCCTTGCAACAGTGGTTCTGCCATTGTCGGAGGAACATATAAAACATGGACTCTCAATTACAGTTTTCTCTATGCCGGCAAACGTTATTCGTCAAGTGACAACATCCCCGTAAACCTTATCATGGAGTGGTACACCCATGATCTATCCTTAAGCAAGTATCTGAACTGCAAAGGGATCGACTACCGCCTGACGACGGAAGTCAATAACTTGCTCAATCAGCAATTCGATGTAGTCTTAAACTATCCCATGCCGGGTATAAATTTCAAATTCATATTAAGTATAACCATTTAGAATGAATATAAAATGAAAAAAATCAAGTTCTCTTTTTTACCTCTTATAGTGGCATTGTCCATAATGACAGGCATATCGTCCTGCCGGGGCGATGATGACGAGATCATTCCGCCGGACGAAACAGAAGTAACTCCGGGTGAAACAAGCCCTGTTAAAGGGTTTTATCTGCTGAACGAAGCGAATATGGGGAGTAACAAATCCTCTATCGACTATTTCGATTACGAATCGGGAACATATTTCAAAAATATCTTTCCTATAATAAACCCAACTGTTGTAAAAGAGCTGGGCGATGTGGGCAACGATATTCAGATTTACGGGAACAAGCTGTATGCCGTAATCAATGTCTCAGGCTATGTGGAGGTAATGAACAAAATGACAGGAAAACACGAAAATGAGATTATTGTAAAAAACTGCCGCTACATTGTTTTCGACAAAGGTTACGCATATATCAGTTCATACGATGCCGATGTAAAAATCACTCCCGACGCGCCTATCGGCTGTGTCGTAAAAGTAGATACAGCGACTATGAAGGAAGTGGGAAGATGCATTGTCGGATACCAGCCCGAAGAGATGGTAATACGCGATAATAAACTTTACGTCGCCAACTCGGGAGGCTATCGTGTTCCCGATTACGACAATACGGTTTCTGTTATCGACCTGAATACATTTACCGAATCGAAGAAGATAACCGTGGCAATCAATCTTCACCGGATGGAACTCGACAGTGACGGCAACATCTACGTCAGTTCGCGCGGAGATTATAAATACGTCAGTTCAAACACCTATATCATAGGCAAGAACGATATGATTGTAAAAACGCTGGACCTGCCATGCGGTAATATGACCGCCAGCGGAGATTCCATCTACATGTATAGCGTGGAATGGAGCCACATAACGCAATCCAACACCGTATCGTATACCATCGTAAATACAAAGACACGCAACGTCGTT
This sequence comes from Dysgonomonas reticulitermitis, assembly GCF_054601275.1. NCBI lineage: Bacteria > Pseudomonadati > Bacteroidota > Bacteroidia > Bacteroidales > Dysgonomonadaceae > Dysgonomonas > Dysgonomonas reticulitermitis. The sequence continues at coordinate 6,968 of NZ_BAAHWU010000026.1, forward strand.
TCACGGAACTTTATAACCGACGGCACCGACAAACGGATAAAAGTACCTTACGGACTTGCCATAAATCCGGAGACAAAAGAGATTTTTGTCACCGATGCCAAAGACTACGTCACTTCGGGTACGCTTTATTGCTTCACCCCCCAAGGCAAAAAGAAGTGGGAGGTTATTACCGGAGATATTCCGGCACACATCGTATTCACCAGAAATCGTATGGAAAATTCAACTATTCTGAGAGAAAATTAATTACGCGAATATGACATGTTTATGCATTCTGTTTTCGTCATTGCGAGGGTTTACCCGAAGCAATCCAGATCTTTCTTTCTGGATTGCTTCACTGCGTTACCAATGACGGAAAAATAGAAGAATTTGATACAACAATAAAAATTAATTACTCAAATAATAATGCAATGAGAAATCTAAAACACTTGATTTTATTATTTCTGTCGGTTTACCTTATCAGCTCGTTCTCATCATGTTCGGGCGATGACAACGGATTGACAGGGGACCCTACCATCACATTCGGGATGGAAGAATACAAAGTAAAAGCCGGCAAAGAAATTACTCTGGAAGCGAAAATAGAAAATGCCATTAATCCGATTTACTCATGGAAGATGGAAGGCAAGATAATATCTACCGACCCTACATTTACATTCAGCAAAAGCGATACGGGAGAATTTTTTGTAACACTTCGTGTCGATGCTGAAAACGGCTCGGCTGAGAAACAAATAAAAGTATTGGTACAAGACAAACTTCCACCGGAAATAAATATGTCGTCTGCGCTGATCGCATATGCGGGAAAAGATACCCAAATAACAGCCGAAGTACTGTATGCCGAAGATGCGACATACCTGTGGCGACTGGACGGAAAAATTGTTTCGGAAGAAAAGACTTATGTCCTTAATCAAACAACATTAGGCTCTCAGATCCTTTCGCTCAAGGTGACAAATGAGGATGGTACGGATATGCAGATCATTACCGTTACTACCCTGCCCGAACCTCTACCGGAACTTTTCTTCGACAACGGACACTATCGCGTTGCTTCAAACATCAGCGACAAGCGTAAAATGTCGGTTACGTTAGGAAAAAGCTTGGTGCTGGCTCCTGTTATTTGCAATATCGCAAATCCTACAACATTTGCATGGACTGTAAACGGTACAGCACAAAGTTCGACCACAGAGTATCTGACCTTTACCCCTTCTGCAAAAGGAGTTTATGCCATTGTAGTAACCGAACAAAGTACGGGGGCTAAAGCAGAAGTGGAAGTAACCTGTACCGAACCCGAAGGGACATATTTCCGCGCTATAAAAGACGGTAACAAGGCGACAGCTGCTACTGCATTCGACTATGTTCCTGCGCCCGGGCAATTTGTAAACTATCAGGCAGGTTCCACAAAGGCAAAAGCATTGACAGATGCCCAAAGTTGGTTGAACACCAATAGCACAAGCGGATACATTCACATCGGAGCATTTGGTGGATACTGGATTGCAGGATTCGACCATAGTGTAAAGAATGAAGCCGGTAAAGCTGACTTGCTGATAAACGGAAATGCCTTTGCAGGATGGAGCGAACCGGGAATCATATGGGTAATGCAGGACGAAAACGGAAACGGGCTTCCTGACGATACATGGTATGAATTGAAAGGTAGCGAAGCTAGTCAAAAGACTACAAAATACCGTTATGCCATCACTTACTACAAACCAAATGCAAGCGGATCGAATGTTCTCTGGACCGACAATGCCGGAAATACTGGCTCTGTCGACTATAACGGATACCATACACAGGCGTATTACTTCCCTATGTTCATTTCCGAAAGTTATTACATGCTGGTGGGAACACGCCTTGCTCCCACCTTCTTTATCGAGGGAGGAATAGAGTATGCAAAAGACCTCGGTTGGGGATATGTGGACAACTACAATACTGACACAACAAGACCGAGAAACGAATTCCGGATCGAGGATGCCATACAAGCCGACGGCACACCGGCCAACTTGACCCATATCGATTTTGTGAAAGTACATACCGGAACAATAGGAAAAGGAGCTGCCGTAGGCGAAATATCGACCGAAGCCTGCGTGCCTGCCGACTTGAATTTCAAAAAATAATTAAATGAGAACAGCTATGAATGTTTTAAATAAAAGTCTCTATTTTTTAGTATTGGCCATTATATGCCTGCTGCCGTCGTGTAGCGAGGACGATCCTTTCGGAGGCAAAGACAACTATATAGTTTCTTTTTCCCTGAAACAAGGAGATGTGGAATATAAGGCGGTAGTATCCGGCAATGTAATCACCGTTAATGTACCCGAGGGCGTTTCGCTAAACGGCGCTGTTCCTGCTATTAAATTGAGCGAAAACGCATCGGTATATCCCGATCCGAAGAAGATCACAGAGTGGGACGACGAAATATTGTTTGCTGTAACAGCCTACAACGGAACGCAGGTAAAATATAAATACATCGTAGAGCGTACCGATATAGGAGCAGAAGGTACAATCGTACTCGAAACCCAGGCAGATGTAGACGCCTTTGGCGCAAAAGGCGCAACTTCCATCGAGGGCAATCTGGTGATTGGCCGTACAGTAGGCGCTGATTCTATTTCTACTCTGGCTCCACTGCTTCAATTAAAGAAAATCGGTTATTCACTTATTATCTATCCTACATTTTCGGGAAAAGACCTTACCGGTCTCGATAAACTGGAAAAAGTGGGAGGTGAGATACGTATCGACGGAGCAAAAAGCCTGGAGAAAGTAACCCTCCAAAGTCTTAGTACCGTCGGCTCTGTGTACATCAAAAACACATTGGTAGGAGTCGCGGACATGCCGGCACTGACTACGATATCCCAAACGCTGACATTAGATTGCCCACTTGAAGGAATCAACTTCCCTAAATTGAAAAAAGTAGGTGGAAGAATCACTTTTAATACAGCAAGCAACTCGAATGCCATGATGTCTCTGATATCGTTCCCTGCTATGGAAGAAGTGGAAAGTCTATATTTCACATACTTCAAAAATATAAAAAAGATAAATCTGCCCGAATTGAAAAAAATCGGAGATATGAGTTTCATACAACTCACTATGCTTTCGTTCATCAATACGCCTAAAGTTGAAGTTTCCACAGGTACAATCACCATTCCATCGACATCATATCTGAACGAAGTGAGTTTTCCCAATATGACCGAAGCGGCTACGATTATTGCCGCCGGCAAGACTTTGAGGGTGCTCGATTTCCCTAAACTGAAAAAGGTAACTACTAAACTTGCCATTCAGAGTGCAATGGTCGATGGCGCTAAAGACTTCAAAGCGCTGGAACGCGTGGAAGGCGAATTATACTTATACGATTTGGCCTCTCTTGCAATGCCGTCTACTATCCAATACATCAACAGGCTATCGATTGAATACAGGACTGCTACACCATCGAACGAAATAAATGTAAAGGGCATGAACATCGGCGAACTAAAAGTGATGGCAAATGCAATCAGGACAAAAAAGATCGTAGGAGACAACATATTCAAAGGAACTCTGACTATTGCCTCCGGCAGTGCTTCATATGTCAACGGATACCCAAGTTTCCCCGCTCTTGAAGGTTTTAGCGAAGTAGACTCTTTGTCTCTCGATGGTTATGTTTCTTCTATGGATACGGTACATATTCGCGGTATCAAGAAGATAAACAAAGGGTTCCGTTTAGAAAACAATAATATCTACCGATTCTCTATGCCTGATATAGAAGAAATAGGAAACAGTTTCTATTTTGCCGCACTGAATCAGGGTGTAGATGCAACATTGGAGTTCCCTAAACTGAAAATAATCGGAGGATCATTCGATTTGAGCGTGGGATCGACCAAGACACGCACAGTACGTTTCACTGCATTAGAGTCTGTAGGGGGTAACTTCACATTGGCTACCGGTTACAATGCCGACCGAAGCTTAGAGAACGTACTGTTCCCTGCCTTGAAAAATATAGGAGGTGCAATGCTCATAAAGGGGTATAGCACCAGCAACAAGAATATGTTATTGAAGAATCTCGATGGCTTTGCAACATTGGAAAAGGCTAAATCGGTAGAAGTAACCTATCAGTCGGCAATAGTATCGTTCGAAGGTTTGAAGAAGGTGTTCTCGTCGTTGAACGCTTCGGGATGGAAAACTGCGAACAATAATTACAATCCTGCTTACGAAGATCTGCAAGCAGGAAAATGGGTAAAACCTTAATTAAGTAATGGGTAAACGTATCAATAAGACATCAGGCTGGATTGCTTCGGGACAAGCCCTCGCAATGACGAAAACAAATAATACTAATCGTCATTGCGAACAGAGTGAAGCAATCCAGTAAAAGAAATAAATTTTGATGCATTTACTCCGATTAAAATCAGTAAAACAAAGAATCATGAATTTAAATAAAACAGGAATAATCTTATTGTCACTGCTCGGAATGATCTTTTTCCCTGCTTGTGGCGACGACAGCGACTTCAACGGTAGCGATAGTTATATATCCTCTTTTCAATTGAAGCAAGGGGATATAACACTGAATGCTTCTATTTCAGCCGATCAGATAGTAATTACGGCGCCCGACAATTTAGCCCTATCGGGAGCGACCGTAAATGTCACCTTGAGCGAAAACGCCGGCATCGACCCTAAGCCGGAGACTATTACCGATTGGGATACCGACAGGTCTTTTGTAGTTACGGCTCACGATGGCACAAAGAATACATACAACTATCATGTGCAACGTAACGCATCTTCCCTCGAAGGCGATATTGTTCTCCTGACTCAAGAAGCTGTGGAAGAATTTGCAGCCCTCAAGCTGACTCAGGTAAATGGGAATTTAACCATTGGAGCTGCCACAGGAACTGATTCTATCCACAGCCTGAAGTCATTATCTGCACTAAAGACTATCGGTTTCAGCCTCAACATCAACCCGACTTATGCAGGAAAAAATCTGGAAGGATTCGAGAATCTGGAAAAAATAGGTTCGCTGCAAATCGGAGATGTGAAGCAACTGAAAAATGTAGATTTTCCTAAACTGAAATCTATTATGACAGACCTCAACATTGTCAGGGGATCGGTTAAATATTTGAACTTCCCAGAACTAAAGAATATTGATAAAGGTTTGCAGATACAGTACACCGATACGCTTGCCGGCATGTCGTTTCCTAAACTGCAAAGCGTAGTAGAGAACGTGAATATCGAGGCTTCATGGTCTACCAACAAGCTGGAAGCCGTGAACTTCCCTAGCTTAGAGAAGATAGGTGGAAAACTAAATGTATCGCAATGGCAGCAAGTAACAGAAGTGAAATTTCCTGTATTGAAGAATGTGGTGACACTTAGCGTATTATCTCTGGCTAAAGCAAAAACCGTATCTTTTCCTCAACTGGCTTCGGTCTACGACATGACTGTTTCGGCATGTAATGTTCTTACCGATATGGACTTCACCTCTTTGAAAACAGTAGCGGGTAATTTCAGAATAGAGAACCTCAACATTGCAAATATGGGTGGACTAAAGGCTTTGACATCGATCACAGGTGAGTTCTTCGCGTCTAATCTGTCAGGGCTGAAAAGCAGTAAGGAAATGGCCCTGAAATCGGTAGGCGGAAGAATCTATATATCCGGCTGGCCTGTATTGGAAGACAATATCGACGGGCTTTCGTCTTTGAACCAAATAGGCGGTGATATTATCATTTCTCAGGTTTCTTTCAAGAAGTTCTCAGGCTTTGCTCTGACAAAAGCCAATAAAATTTCTCTGTACGGAAATGGTCTGACATCCATAACAGAAGTAGATCTTCGCAATGTAACTATGACAGGGCTGGAATTGAATAATATTAGTTCAGCATTTGCCCTTAAAGGAAAAGACGTATGCGACTTTGATGTAACATGGAGCGATTGCAACATTGCCAGCCTTACAGGTTTTAAAGAACTTAAAAGCTTAAACTTCTCTATAAATAGTGATGCCCAGACAGAAGCAACATTGAATATAGAAAAAGTAACTAACAACTTAACATTCAGCACCTATTACCTTCAAAAGGCAAGCCTTCCTAATTTGAAAGAAGTAGGAGGGCTATTCAATCTGGCTTCTCCTCCTAAAGAGATAGAGCTACCGTTATTAGCAAACCTGGGAAGCGGAAACCTCACTGTTTCTTCGATGAAAAAATTCAGTTTACCGGCTCTGAAAACTGTTGAAAGTAATCTTACAATAGCCAGTGGAAATTACAACGGCGACGAGTTGGAAGAAATTAGTATGCCATCGCTCACTACTGTAAACGGGACGTTGGATGTGTCGGGATATAGCAATTATTACGGAAATACGAAGTTGAAAAACTTAAACGGATTTCCGGCATTGAAGAGTGTAAAAGGAATAAAGATTACTTACAATACTTCTCTTACAGATTACAGCGGATTGAAGAATATACTGTCTTCGATCACTGCAAGTAGCTGGAATGTAATGTATAACGGATACAACCCTACATTTCAGGATATGCTGGACGGGAAATACGTAAAACCTTAAAATCAATACGTCTAAATTTTAGCTGAATCAACCAGATGAATATTTTTATGTAAAATGGAAACGGGGACATCGTGAGATACCCCCATTTTAAACTGATTGGTTTGAACGATCCAAAACAGGTTATAGCTTAAGGTAAATAGAGATTTTGGATTATTGTATATAGGTTGGAAAAGGGACTATCTCGTGATGAGCTGTCCCTTTTTATATGTAATATGATGCGTTCGTAAATCAGTTCTCCTCTTTATACATTTTATTGAATCTAGGCCGGATAAACAAGCGGAGCGAAACATCATAATTGAGATAACTCCATACCCAGTCTATAAATACCGAGACCTTATTTCGCATCCCCACAATGGAAAGGATGTGAACCCACAACCACAGCCACCACGCAAACCAACCGCCGAAACGGAATTTACCCAAATCGGCTACAGCAGCATTGCGTCCGATGGTTGCTAACGAACCTTTATCGATATATTCAAATTTCTCCCACGATTTATTATCATCCGTATTGTTTAGGTTTTTCGCCAAACGACGAGCCATTTGCAAGGCTACCTGCGCCACCTGCGGATGTCCCTTCGGACTTTTACCGGAGAGAAGCAAAGCTGTGTCGCCAATAGCAAAAATATCTTCGTATCCGGCTACCTGATTAAATTCATTAACGGCAAGGCGTCCCCGATTATAAGCGGTCTCCCCGAGTCCATTTATACTGTTGGGCTTTACTCCGGCTACCCAAAACACATTGCGTGTTCTCAGCCTGTTGCCGTCGCTGAGCTCTACATATGGTTCCTCAAACGACTTTACCGATATTTCCTGATGAATAATCACTCCCCTCTTTCGAAGTGTTTCGGTAGCTTTCTCCGATGCCTTTTCCGACATGGCAAAGAGCAATCGTGGCGAGGCATCTACCAGATGTATTTCCATTTCTGAGAAATTTATTTCAGGATAATCTTTCGGCAAAATAGATTTTTGCATGTCGGCCAACGCTCCTGACAACTCTACTCCGGTAGCACCTCCTCCCACTATGACGAAGGACAGGATTTCTTTCAGTTCGCCTTCGTCGCGGGCATTTAATGCTTCTTCGAAACTGAGTAATATCCGGTTTCTCATCAATAAAGATTCTGAAACCGATTTCAGGGCAAATGTATTTTCTTTAAGGCCATCATTACCGAAATAATTGGTATCGCATCCTGTAGATACAGCCAGATAATCATACGAGATATTGCCAATATTCGTTTTCACCTCTTTGCGCTGTGTATCGACACCTTGCGCCTCGCACATACGAAAGTGAAAATTCTTATTCTTCTGAAAGCCTTTGCGGTGCGGATAAGAAATAGAACTAGGCTCTAACCCGCTTGTTGCTACCTGATAAAAAAGCGGTTGAAACTGATAGTAATTATTCTTGTCCAGAAGGATTACCTGATATTTATTTTTATCGATTCTTTTTGCCAGTTCGAATCCGGCAAAACCTCCGCCGATAATCACCAGCCTCTTTTTTTGCTCCGGGTCCGGAATATTTGCTATGTTCATTATATTTTGTAGTTAATATTTTAAGACATGTCGATCGTCCAATATAATTAACGATTTGAGGTCGATTTAAGTTCTATATAAAATCAATACTCAATTAAAAACCGAATTTTTCCCTATCTTTGTCCCCTTATACAGCAGGCCGGTTTGTCGCTGGCTGCCGCAAGGCAGAAAGAGGAAAGTCCGGGCAACACAGGGCATCGTATTTCTTAATGGGAAGCTGCCGGTGACGGCAGAGTTGAAGGTAACAGAAAATAACCGCCCCCACGGGGGTAAGGGTGAAAAGGCGAGGTAAGAGCTCACCGTTTGTGCAGCGATGTACAAAGCCGTATCACTTGCGAGTTGTAAGACCATGTACACCGGCGCATGTAGGGCTGCCCGCCCGATGCCGGGGGGTAGGTCGCTAGAGCCTGCCGGTGACGGCAGGCGTAGATAAATGACAAACGCCTCACCCGAGGAACAGAACCCGGCTTACAGACCTGCTGTATTTTTTTCACTTCTCGCTTTTGTTGTAGTTCGCTACCGATACCCCCTTGAAGGCAGGATTGCGGTATGTATACGTTGTCGCCATCAGCGATTTTTTGTACAATTCTTTCTCTAAATTATAGGTAGTAACCATATATTGTAAGAGTTCCTGCTGCTTGCTGCTGCCAAAGCTTCTATTTTCGAAAAAGCTGAAAGTGAAATCTTTCCCGTTAAATACTAGATAGAGTGTCGATTGGTTCGTCGTGCTGTTTACATCAATTCCCCTGACATATTCGAATTGCTGAGGTTCGGCTACAATTTTTTCCTTACCGTTTACATAAAGATGAATTGTTCCCGATTCGGAAAAACTGATCCGTACCCTTTTTAGAAAGGCCAGAAAGAAGAAGAGATTCCATGCAAATGCCCCGGCAAAGAGATATTCAAAATATTTGACCCTATCGATAGAAAATAATGGAACTAAAAAAACTATGCCCGCCGGCAAGGCTATTAGAAACATTTGCATCTGAGAATAGGGTAAAGCCCAAAATTTGAATTCTTTCATGTGTTTTATTTATTGTCGGTTTTTCTTTTGAATTACAAAACTAAGCGGAATAAATTTAATTCCTTTATCTTTACTGCGCAAATAATTTGTATTTTATGGATAAAATAGAAATACCCATTAGTAGAAGAAAATCGATATTGATACTCTTAGGCGCAATTATGTTTGTAGTTGTCGGTATTTGGTTTGCATTCTATCCTCCACCAAACCCTTTCAGATTGAATCCTGTTTTTATTCAGATATTAGGAGTAGTATCTGTTTTGTTTTTTGGAGTATGTGGTGTTGCATGTGCCAAAACTCTAATAACAAAAAGAATAGGACTTACTATCGATAGTTCCGGCATATTATGTAACTCAGGAGGGGCAGCCGTCGGATTTGTGCCATGGGAAGATATCATTGATATAGAGGACTATTATATCAGTGGTCAGGGTATTATAAAAATTATCGTTGACAATCCTCAGAAATATATAGACAGACAAAAAAGTGCCTTTTCGCGCCGGATAGCTGAAATGAATTACAAACTATATGATACCCCTGTTCAGATTTCTGCAAATATATTAAAGTGTGACTTTGCTGAATTATATAATTTGCTAAAAGTAGAATTGGAAGAAAACAGAGTACAGATAGGAAGAATAGATCCACATTATCTAAATAATTACGTAGATGAAACTGAAAGAAGAATCGAAGAATAAATCAATCCTTACTACCAGCTATGTGCTGACAAACGGTTCGCCCGTAACCTTCGTGTTTTATGATGAGGACGGCGACTGGCAACTCTTTGGCAACGATGAAGTAGTCGAAGACGAAGATGCCTATCTGGTATCGGTAGAAGAAATGCTGGAAATGGAACCCGCTTTGCGCAAATTGCCCGATATGCAACCCGGACAAGCCGTGGTACGCGAAAAAGACAGTACCCGTTGGTCTTTTATAGAAGAGGAATGATATGTGAAATAGTAAGTAGTAAGTAGTAAGTAGTAAGTAGTAAGTAGTAAGTAGTAAGTAGTAAGTAGTGAGTAGTGAGTAATGTGAATCAGTAGTTGAATTAATATTCACAGGAACGAAGTGTATGTAATTAATTGTTCGATTATTTTATGCTGCGCGCAATCACAGATTGCTTGCGTTCCTTTTGCCCAAAGCCGCAAAAGGAACCAAAAACGCTTTTGCGCCCCGCTTCAACGTCCGACCCATAACGGACTTAAAGGCTAAACAAAAAAACTCGCTCCGGATTTTGTATAATTATGAATCATTTGATAAGCTCAAACACGTTTTTGTTTTTAACGCCTTTTTCGTCCTGTGGGTGCCCCGTACTTGAAGCTAACGGCGCAGCTAAAGCCAGACAAGGCAGCCGCTTGTCGTGCGTCAGCCTCCCGCGCATTAGTTCCGCAGGCGGGGGAACCCACACGGTACAGGCGGCGTAAAAAGGGACGGGGCGATAGCCCGTTCGTCACTTTTAGCCGGCAAACCGGTTGTGGGTCGCCGAGGGACGAAGCGCTAGCCTTTTGCTTACTTTTGGGCAATGCCAAAAGTAAGGGCAAGCCCGGCAGGGCGCGGCAGTAATGAGCATATGTTGAGAATATAAGCAATAGACGTTTATCTGCTCAAAATAACCGAACGTTTTACACTACAGAAATAACTTTAACTGCTGATTGGCATAACTTATAATAAATTTCGATTATGTGATTCAAATTTTCCATATCATAAATAATTTAAAAAGCGTATTATAATTTTATTACTCTTAGCTTTATTCCTTAACTTTGGCGCTAATAAATAATTATCGGCACTACTTATGAGAAAGACATTTGTGTTCCTGATCCTTCTTGCAGCTTCAATAATCGGACTGCATGCGCAAGAACCCTGTGAGTGGTCGTTTGGCCTGGTGGACAAAGGCAATGGTGAAGTAGAACTGACAGCAACCGTCAGTATAGAATCCACCTGGCATATTTTTGATATAAAAGTACCCGATGGAGGGCCACTTCCTACCACTATTACAATTGAGAAACTGAAAGGCGCTACCAAAGTGGGCGGATTGAAAACTATCAATTCGAAACGACTCACTAAGTATGATGATATATTCAAAATGGAATATGACTACTACGAAGATAAGGCTACTTTTGTTCAACGTCTCAAAGTGACCGACAAAGCCGCCTTCGTGCTCGAAGGAGTTCTGCGCGGACAGGTGTGTAGCGAGATAGACGGACAGTGCATCCCGATAAAGGAAGAATTGAACTTTACTTCTAAAAACCTGCCTGCATCGTTGGTTGTAGCATCGGGCGCTGACACCAAAATAGAAGAAACAACAGCAGAAACGACCGAAACTCCTACTGATGTCGCTCCTTCGGATAGTATAGCGCAAGCCCCTGTCGAAAAAGGCGATTTGTGGACTCCTGTAATAGATAAAATGAAACCATACGGCGAAGAGGAAGAAGCTGCTCAAACATATTGGGTTATATTTATTTCCGGGTTTTTATGGGGATTTGTAGCATTGGTCACCCCTTGCGTATGGCCGATGATACCGATGACTGTAAGTTTCTTCCTGAAACGTAATAAGAAAAGTAAGAAAAAAGCTATTCAGGACGCCGTTACTTACGGATTGGGCATTATCATAATCTACGTTACATTAGGCTTGCTGATAACGGCGATATTTGGAGCCAGCGCCTTGAATAATATGGCAACGAGCGCCGTCTTTAACCTGATATTCTTTGCCCTGCTGGTTGTGTTCGGTATTTCATTCCTTGGTGCTTTTGAGTTGGTATTACCATCTTCGTGGACAAACAAAATGGATCGGAAAGCAGATTCTACGACAGGAATATTGAGTATCTTCTTCATGGCATTTACTTTGGCTCTGGTATCTTTTTCCTGTACAGGCCCACTGATTGGCAATCTGTTGGTACAGGCTGCCGGTACGGGTTCTATAATAGCTCCTGCACTGGGTATGCTAGGTTTTGCATTAGCATTGGCCTTACCGTTTATGCTGTTTGCAATCTTCCCATCATGGCTGCAAAGCATGCCAAAATCGGGCGGCTGGCTCAACTCCGTGAAGGTTGTTCTCGGATTTGCAGAATTGGCTTTGGCCCTGAAATTCTTCTCGGTAGCCGACCTCGCATACGGATGGGGTATTTTAGACAGGGAAGTGTTCCTTGTTCTGTGGATTGTGATATTCATCTTGTTGGGTATTTACTTGTTGGGTAAACTGAAATTGCCGCACGACAGCGACCTGAAACATGTTTCGGTTCCGCGCCTGTTTTTGGCTATCATATCTTTTGCCTTTGCCATCTATATGGTACCGGGGCTATGGGGTGCGCCGCTGAAAGCTATCAGCGCTTTCTCGCCTCCTTTGTATACACAGGATTTCAATTTGTATAAGGGCGAAGTACATGCCAAGTTCGACGATTACGAAACAGGTATGGAGTATGCGCGTAAAAATAATAAGCCGGTATTGATCGACTTTTCGGGCTACGGTTGTGTCAACTGCCGTAAGATGGAAGCTGCTGTATGGACGGATTCGCAGGTGAAAGAAAAAATAGATAACGACTATGTGCTTATCACACTGATGGTAGACGATAAAAAAGACCTGCCCGAAGTGATAGAAGTTGTAGAAAACGGCAAGACCAGCAAGCTAAGAACTATTGGCGACAAATGGAGCTACCTGCAACGGCACAAATTCGGTACCAATTCGCAGCCATATTATGTGTTGCTTGATAGTAAGGGTGAACCTGTCGGCCCTTATTATGTGTACAAAGAAGATATACCGGAGTATCTCGACTTCCTGAATATAGGTCTGAAGAACTTCAAAAAACAGGAAGAAATAACGAAAAATCTTAAATAGTTTTTGACGTAAATCTGCTCTCTTTCTCCAAGAAACCATATATTTGTAAGAACCAAAAATAAGATTAACCATGAATGAAAAATACTTTAAACTCAATATCGGGCAGTTAAAAGAAAATGTAACCGAGTTCCAGGAAAGGGTGAAGGAAGGGCTTAAAAAGAAAATGGACGAAAAACCACAGCTCTTGTGCATACCTACCTATATAGTCCCGAACAAGCAAATCAAAAAAGCCAGGGTTCTGGTGCTCGATTTGGGAGGAACCAATTACAGGGCGGCTGTTGTAGAATTTGCAAACGGGCAACCCGTGATTCATCCCAAAGACGGATTCAGTAAAAACCTGTCGAAGGAAATGAAGCGCGAAACACCTCCTTACACCGAGGAAGAACTGTTCAGCGAAATAGCTAATCTTATTGAAGGACTCGATCTGAAAGGAGTAGATTCTATCGGCTACTGCTTTTCCTATCCTGCCGATTCGGGAGTCGACGGCGATGCCAAATTGCTTCACTGGACCAAGGGCGTGAATATTCCGGAAATGCCCGGGCATCAGATAGGAAAGCCCCTACTCGATTACCTGAATGCCAATAAAGAAATTAAAAAGAAAACCAAGTTTACCAAGATAAGGGTAATCAACGATACGGTCGCAGCTTTATTCTCGGGCCTTACCGACGTAAAATCGCAGGCTCATATTGGGCTGATCGTTGGCACGGGAACCAATATGGCGACCTTTATGACTTCTAAAAGTATACCGAAGCTAGGCAAAAGCTTTGACAAAAGTTTAGAACTCCCTATCAATCTTGAATCCGGTAACTTCCACCCTAAATACCTGACCGTGATAGATGAAAAGGTAGACCGGGGATCGGACGGCAAGGGGCGGCAACGTTTCGAAAAAGCCGTTTCGGGTATGTATCTCGGTGAAATAATGAAATACGTATTCTCTTGCTACGAATTTGACGAAGATTTCGACGCGCGCCGTCTGACTTATATTATGAACTATCCGCATATGCACAGGGGCGAATATGTGAAGGCTGCCCGTCAGATATATGTCCGTTCGGCCAAATTGGTTGCTTCATCGTTGGCAGGACTCATTCTCGAACTGGTAGGACAAAGCAAGGATAAGAAAATTACAGATGTGCGTCTTATCGCGGAAGGAAGCCTCTTCTGGAGCGAAGATCGTAAAGGAGAAAACTACAAGGATTTGGTGATGAGTGAGCTTTATCTGCTACTCGGAGAGTTTGGACAAAAGAACATTACCATCCATGTGGATAAGGCAGACAACGCTAATCTCATCGGGTCGGCGATAGCAGCATTGTCCGATACCGTGGAAGATCTGAAAAAGGACAAAAAATAATCGAAACTAAACCATAGAAAAAGAGGCTGTCCCAAAAGATGGAATTTTCGTCATTGCGAACGAAGTGAAGCAATCCAGAGTATTGATTATTAATGGATTGCTTTACCTTTTAGGTTCGCAATGACGGGTGAAAAACAGATAGAAATATAACAATGGAGCATATAAGAGAGCAAAAGATGGAAGCATTTGGCCGGCTTCTCGATATTATGGACGAATTGCGTGTTAAATGTCCGTGGGATGCCAAGCAAACCAATGAAAGCCTGCGTACAAACACAATAGAAGAGGTTTACGAACTGTGCGAAGCTATCATTCAAAACAGCGATGAGGCCATCAAAAAAGAATTGGGCGACGTATTGCTGCATGTGGTTTTCTATGCCAAAATAGGGGAGGAAAAGGCCGCTTTTGATGTTGCAGACGTATGCAATGCCCTTTGCGATAAACTAATATTCCGTCATCCTCACGTTTTTGGTGACGATGCGGCCAAGACAGCCGGTGAGGTGGAAAAATCGTGGGAGCAGATCAAGTTGAAAGAAAAGGGAGGAAACAAAACTGTTCTCGAAGGAGTGCCATCTTCGTTGCCCTCTATCGCCAAAGCCCACCGTATACAGGATAAAGCCCGTAATGCAGGCTTCGACTGGGAGAAGAAAGAGGATGTATGGAATAAAGTATCGGAAGAATTTACCGAGTTGAAGAACGAAATCGCTGACATGAACGAGGATAAGATGGAAGCTGAATTTGGCGACCTGTTCTTTAGTCTTATCAATGCGGCGCGGCTCTACAAGGTAAATCCTGATAATGCATTGGAACGTACCAATCAGAAATTTATCCGCCGTTTTAATTACATCGAACAGGAATCGAAAAAACAGGGACGCAATCTCAAAGATATGACTCTCGCCGAAATGGATGTCCTATGGGAACAGGCCAAGAGGATGGAATAATAATGTGGCTACCCTATCTTTTATCTGTAAATAAAGAAAAAAACCACCTCCACGATATAGCGCTATACGTGTCAGTGGCTGTAGTTTCTTAAAGCTTTGCACTCTATCCTGCTTTTTTCGAGCCATATTTTGCCTTCGCAAATTCATATACGCCCGGTAAGATCGATAGGATTATAATAAGAACAACTACAAGCTTTAAATTGTTCTGCACAATCGGATGAGTTCCAACGGCATAGCCCAGCAAACAGAATATTGTCACCCATGCAGCTCCTCCTATTACATTAAATGAAAGAAAGTGCTTATATGTCATTTTACCCATACCTGCTACAAAAGGAGCAAATGTACGGACGATAGGTACAAAGCGTGCTATAATAATGGTTTTACCACCGTGTTTCTCGTAAAAATGATGCGTTTTCTCCAGATACTCCTGTTTGAAAATTTTCGAACGCGGATTGCTGAACAGCTTTTGCCCGAAATATCGCCCGATACTGTAATTGACTGCATCGCCCAATATGGCGGCAGCAATAAGTACTCCCAGTAACCAATAGATATGTAAATGATTGCCCGGATTTGCCGTGACAGCTCCGGCCAGGAATAAAAGAGAATCGCCCGGAAGAAACGGTGTTACAACCAAGCCTGTTTCACAGAAGATAATGAGGAATAAAATAGCGTACACCCATGTATCATACTCATTTACCAAATAATTGAGAGCATCCTGAGTGTTGAAAAGCAGTTCATGGATAAAAGCCCATGCTTCGTGTAAAAATTCCATTTATAAATTTTAAGTTATGAGTTATAAGAGCCCCCTTTAATCCCCCAAGGGGGCGTTATTTTACCAGCAATCCCGCTGCAACTACATCTCGTTTTTCTTTTCCTGCAACCAGTTCTACCAGTTTCAAGGCAAAGTCGATAGTCAGTCCGGGACCACGTCCTGTTGTTATATTTCCATCTACTACCACGGCTTCGCTGGTTTGCAGATTTGCACCTGCCAGATATTGCTCAAATCCCGGATAGCAAGTCGCGTTCTTGCCGTTCAGCAAACCCAGTCCGCCAAGCACCATCGGTGAAGCACAGATAGCTGCTACTTTTTCTCCTTTGTTTGCAAAGGCAAGCACTTCTTTCTTCATGCCTTCGTGTTCGTTATATTTAGTTGTTCCACCGGGTAGAACAAGCATTTCGGCTTGTGAAAAATCGGTTTCTTCGAACAGTAAGTCGGCTGCTATAATAACTCCGTGGCTTGCAACCACCTGCTTGTTGCCGGTAAGCGATACGGTTTTCACATCCAACCCGGCACGACGCAGAACATCTACGGTCGCCACAGCTTCAATCTCCTCAAATCCGGTCGTGAGAAATACGAATATTGTTTTCATACCTGTTTAGTTTAGATTAAATTTATATGTGATTGTTCCTTTTTGGTTTGTCACCGAAGACACTTCGTTGAATTTGGTGCGTCTGGCTGCACGGATAGCTTCGTCGCGCAGATTAGAGTTCGGAGTGTTTGTTCCCTTTCCTATGGTGGCTTCTACCACATCGCCTTTTGCATTGACAAGGATATCGACTACAACAGTGCCGTAATCGTTTTCGGAATAAGTTGGCTTAACTAATCCACCGCTACCCAAACTGCGCCCGCCAAGGGCAAAAGAGCCCCACCCGCCGATTCCGCTTGTAGCGCCATAGCTGGCATTTCCGGTAGGTACACCCTGTGTGCCTGTACCTTGTGTATTGCCACGGCTACCACTACCTGTACCGTTGCCAAACAGTCCGGACATTTGGTTGTTTATCTGTCCTTTCTTGGCGGCTTCCTGTTGCGCTATGCGATCGGCTTCAGCTTTTTTGAGGCGTTCTGCTGCCTCCTGTTGTTTTTTTTCTTCGGCTTTTTTCTTTGCTTCCTTAATGGCTACTGTTTCTTCTAAATCCTGGGTAACAGGAGATTTTTCCGCATTAGACGCTGCGGGTTTTGTCGTTTTCGTGGTGTTTTCTACCATCGGGATAGGGTCTTCGACCACATTGGGCGAAGTAACTTCGTCAGCTCCCACATCACCGTTGCCCCTGCCAAAAGGCTCATCGTCGCCAAAGGCATCGGCTACATTCCCAAACATGACGGGTATGCCTTCCAATTCTTCGGACTGACGCGTAATCGGTGTCAGATCGAGAGTATAAAGTAGAAGGGCCAAAATAATCAGTAGATGGAAACCTACGGTAACCCCTAAACTTATTGCTTTGTCTTTTTGCTCTTCCATATCTTTATTATTTTATTGTCAATTGTATCCTCTCGCCGTTCTATCGGATGGGCGCATTATTATTTCGGTTTGACGTATCCTACCGGATTACGCGCTTTAGGCTCACTGATGATTTTTTGTCTTGCCGCCAGTTCTGACAGTGCAAGATAAATTTCATCGAATGATTTTTGGTTATCTTCATCGATGTCGTTGTAGCCGGCAAAGACCTCCTCTATATACTCTTTAAGCTCTCTGACTTCCCTTTGCAATAGCTTTACTTCATTAGCCGTAGGATTCATAAGCAACTGACGCACTGCTACAAAAGCGCGCATAATACCCATATTAATCTGTACGGCAGTCTTGGATTTAAGCACACTGCTTAACATAGCGATTCCAAGTTCAGTAAAAGCATAAGGTAATTTGCGAGTACCACCCCAACTTGATATCACAAATTGTGATTTCAAGTTTTCCCATTCATATTTTGATAACTGGAACATAAAGTCATCAGGAAACCGTTCTATATTTCGCTTTACGGACTGGTTCAACACTCTTGTCTCTACCTGATACATACTCGCCAAATCGAAGTCGAGCATTACTTTCATGCCTCTTATCTCGTATATTTTATTTTGTATTACTGAAAGCTCCATCTTTTTTTTGACAGTTCGGTTTCTTTATCGTCAAAGTTATATTTTTTTATTCTTCAAACAATTTTTGTAGGCTTGGATTGTTTTTTCCAACCCCAGATATAAAGCGTCGCTAATAAGCGCATGACCAATAGAAACCTCATCCAGAAAAGGGATGTTTGTATACAGGTAGTTCAGGTTTTCGAGACTCAGGTCGTGACCTGCGTTTATTCCCAATCCTAATTTCTTCGCTACTTTGGCTGCTTCTATAAATGGGATTATAGCCGCTTCCTTATTCCTGGCATATTCGCTTGCATAGGGTTCGGTATAAAGTTCAATCCGGTCTGCCCCTGCCTTTGCCGCATGTTCTATAACTTTAAGGTCTGTACCTACAAAGATGGAAGTGCGTACACCAACAGCCTTGAATGTGTCTACAAGATCGGATAGAAACGATTGGTGCTCTACAGTATCCCACCCCGAATCGGACGTAATAGCATCCGGCTTGTCGGGAACAAGAGTTACCTGTGTCGGCCTGATAGTTGTTATCAGATCTACGAATTTCTGCGCCGGATAACCTTCTATGTTGAATTCGGTTCTAATTTTAGCTTTCAGGTCGTATACATCCTTAAATCGTATATGTCTTTCGTCGGGACGGGGATGTACGGTAATTCCTTCAGCCCCGAATTTTTCGCAATCGATTGCTACGTTCACTACATCCGGGACATTTCCTCCACGTGCATTGCGTATAGTTGCAATCTTGTTGATGTTTACACTAAGTTTGGTCATATAAAACAATTAAAAAAGATCATTCTGCTTTTACTTTATTCAAAAGTATATTTGTTAGTCGAAACTTTTTGCCAACTTTGCGAAATGATACACGTCGCAAATGTAACACGAATTAACGAAATAGCGGGTATCAGTTCCAAATTATTAACAGCTTGGACGATTATTTGTTTTGTAATGGGAGCCAATTTTTTTAAGAATGAGACAGACAATGAAAATAGCTATATTCGGAAGTAAACATCAGAAAAAAGGTCAGGTAGAAAAACTGTTTGAAATTCTGCAACGAAATAATGCGGAGATATATCTTCAGGAAAAATTTTATAATTACCTGAAAGATATGTTACGTCTCGACTACAAAATCGAGGGTATAATCAAAGGTAACGAATTTGATGCAGACCTGGTAGTGAGTATAGGCGGCGACGGTACATTTTTGCGCGCGGTTTCTGTGATAGGGAAAAAGAATATTCCTATACTTGGTATCAATGCCGGACGGCTTGGATTCCTTGCCGATGTGGGTGAAGAAGACCTTGAAGATACTTTTGCCGACATATTTTCGGGAAATTACAGGATAGAACACCGGAGTCAATTGCATCTGTCGACCGAACATAAGGAATACCAGGGATTCAATTATGCCCTAAATGAAATAGCAATTCTGAAACAAGATACGGCGTCTATGATTACCGTGCATGCCCATATCAACGGGGAATACCTGACATCGTACGAGGCTGACGGACTGATCATAGCAACGCCTACAGGTTCTACGGCTTATGCCCTGAGTGCGGGAGGGCCTGTGATGACTCCCGATTCGGCCAGTTTTGTGATAGCAGCGATCGCTCCTCATAGTCTGGGTGGCAGGCCGTTGGTGGTAAGGGACGATTGCGAAATAACGTTCGATGTGGAAAGCCGTAACAATAGTTATCTGGTTTCGCTGGATGGCCGTTCCAATATATTCAGGACGGGGACAAGGCTAACTGTCAAAAAGGCTGATTTCGATCTTCAAGTGGTTAAGCGAAAAGATAACTCATTCTACAATACTCTCCGCAACAAACTGATGTGGGGCGTTGATCCGAGGCAAAGCTGAGGCAGTAAACAGTTAGCAGTTAGCAAGGCCGTCTCGTTCTTTCGAGCCTAAAAGGCAAAGCAATCCGGAAAACTAAATTCCGGATTGCTTCATTTCACTACGTTTCAGACTCGCAATGACGATAAAAATCGAATGTTTAATTATATACGCTTCTTCCTGTGATAATATATTTATTCTTTCATTTTCACTACATTCGGCCAATTACAGGCCGGAGCAAACCCTTCCCTCCGGTAATGGAGGTTGATTAATAAGGATTGATTCCGCTGACAGCCGCTTGCCTGATAAAGTATGCTATAGCATTCATTTCCAATATGGAATTATAACACAACTGCCAACGTGATGAGTCCTGGAATCCGTATCGTTTTGGTACAGGCTTTCCGGCAGTAGTATAAAGGTTAGGCCATCCATTATCAGTACCGTTGCCTGAACTCACTCGTTCGGCTCCTGTAGTATCCCCGAAATAGACAAAGTTCTTATCCTTACTATACCATACTACAGATGATGACATATAGGACCAATCTTTATGGTTCGGATTGGAAGCGGAGCACACCTGTACCGAATTGGGCGGAAGCTGACTTAATATCAAAGTCTGCTGATGAACATTATCCTCACCCCAGTAATAGCCTGCCGCGTTACCAAATGGACCGTCAATTATAGGGTCATTAGGATTATTGTTAACTTGGTAAAGCTGGTCTTCGTAATTATTAGGACTTCCGGTACCTATAGCACTGACTGAATAGGTTGACCCAAATATTCCATTTATAGTGGTGTTTGTATTATTTACATTACCATCATCTGTATAATATACTATACAGCCTCCTTTATTGACGTATCTGGCCAAAGCTTGTCCCAAGGCTGTACTGGACGGACCGCTAAATCCGGTATAGAGTACTATATCCGGTTGCCTTCCGCCAACACCATTGTCCAAATTCGTCACAGCTGTAGCTGCATTATCAGTTTCCCATAGTCTGGATAGAGGAGACTCCATTTTTATTATACCAGTAAGTCCGAAATTTAATCCGTTAGTAAGAGCTGTACTTCTCCTCGTACTACTCCATGAATACCAACTATCTGTGCCTGCTTGTCCGATAACAGCATAAGTCATCGCGGGCAATATAATGGGTATCACAAGGGAACATTCCGCAGAGCCCAATAGGGTATTTGCTTTTATTTGTATCCGGAAGTCCTCGTTTATCGTAGGGGTTCCGTGGCCGTACAATATTACCGTTTGTAACCCTGTGCCGGCAAACGTTCCCGAACCCTTAAAGTAGATACCGTTTTTTGTTTCCGTATATATATCATATGAGCCTGGCTTGGATATATTGATATTCATTGTTATAGTATGAGGACCATAAGGAGAAGAAGAAAGATTCAGAGTCCGACCTTTATAATATTGGCCTTGTAGTACAGCCGAAGAACAGACCATTGTATATTCGGCGATCGCTTTCTGTACCGTTATTTCAGGCACACAACCCGGAACCAGGCTTATTCCACTGAATTTTAATTCATCCGTTCGTACTAAAGCAGGCGTTCCTTGCGCGGGAACTTTTACTCTTATACTCCCTATTTCCAGAGCAACTCCCGTGTAATAAAAACTATAGCCGTTGCCTGACAGGGCCGCGATAACGAAAGAGCCTTTTTTGGTTACCTCCAGGTCTATTTCCAGATATTCATTACCAGTTACGAGGGTTCCTTCTATATAGGAACCGTTTATTCTGATAGCGGAACAATCGACAGGCCCGATAACCGCCGCTCCGTCCTGGTTCAATTTCACCCATTCATCCATATGCCACATATATAGGCCTTCATCCATGTTAATGGCTTTTGGATTCACATTATAAACGACCATTCCCGTCGCTTTCAGTTTCTCTTCGGCTGTCGCGTTGTCGGACCATACTCCGCCGCCGGTATCGACGCCACCATATAAAGGGGTCAGTTTTGCCGCGTCGCGAAGGAGAACCTTTGGATACAGCACTCCTTTTTTAGCGTTTTCAAGGCTGGTGACATCCGATGTCGGGCCTGTGGTATCTGTTTCTTTATGATCCAGTAAAGCTCCCCTTTCAGGGGGAATTCCCGACCCTATTGTTACCTGAGCTGACAAGTTCGAGTTTCCTGATAGTATGAACAGGGAACATATAAACAAAATCAATAATTTTGCTTTCATCATTTTCTTTAGTAAATTAGTTTTATAGTTATTTGATATTTAAGTAATTGATAAATATACCAGAACATTTAACAAATCCGGAATTTCCCATTTCCGGCCGAAAACTGTTCTATTCTTTACCCGTCTCATTGCTATAAGCCCGGGTACGAATTTCTTTATTTCATTTCGAAATTAAAATTTCGTACAATTTTGTAGTTTGTTATCGTTTAGTTCTTTATCTTAATTTGTGACAAATTTATAACAAATAAAATAAAAAACAAGTATGTCTTTTTGCAATTAATCACCTTTATCGTTTCTTTTTTTACAGGAATACGGGCAGATAAATGCTATATACGCAAAATAAAATAACTTTATGCCAGATTATGCGATTTTTTTTCTTTTTATGGATTTTTGAGCCATAAAATGAGGAAAAAACCAAAAAAATAGTGTGTAGTATATGCAGGGATGTGCGCTAAAATATAAAGGGGCTTTTGGGCAGGAGTGGGAATATTTTTTTGCCCGTTAGGGCATTCATATCAATAGAAAAGGAAACCAGTCAGGCCTGGCAACCCCGTCAGGGGTTGAACACCTACGGCGTTCCGGTAGAAAAGAGAGATACAATTTTCTATTGATATGGAAATCCTACGGATTTTTTATAGAAGTCGTCTCGACTTTTTGATTTTACCACAGAGTCGAGGGAGTAGCACGGAGTTTTTATCTTCTTTAGTCGAAAACAAGTATCTTTTGAAAAAAGAATATTCATTTTAGGTTAATTATATACTCCGTGTAACTCTGTGTGACTCTGTGGTGAAAAGTCAAGATGAGTTCATAGTCAACTTGCTTATTGGAGATAAGCGGTAATATAAATTTACAGGGATGTGGCTGTCAGGTTTTTTATATCCGTCAATTTTGAGATTCGATAATGTATATCCCTGAATTGTTTAATTAACATTACATCATTAGATTTACTTATTAGCGTCGATTTCCTGATTACAGAGTTTA
The DNA here is from genome assembly GCF_054601275.1 of Dysgonomonas reticulitermitis. Taxonomy (NCBI): domain Bacteria; kingdom Pseudomonadati; phylum Bacteroidota; class Bacteroidia; order Bacteroidales; family Dysgonomonadaceae; genus Dysgonomonas; species Dysgonomonas reticulitermitis. Next base: position 29,969 of record NZ_BAAHWU010000026.1, read on the forward strand.
ACCATCTCTTTTGAATATCGCACATCAGATGATTATCTTCTATTACGATAGGGCTTTCGGGATAGATCCATAGCTGCAACATCAATTTATCGTCATATTCATAGTAAACACAGGCAGAATTAAGGTTAAAATGAGAAAAATATACGGAATATGCCGCTCCGGTTTTATTCTCACCTGTCCGTACAATGGTTTCAAAAAGTGTATATAATTCAAATAATTCTTTTTGCAGGATATCTATATCTTCATCGGAAATAAATTTCAAACGGTAGAAATACTGTATCTCTTTAATAAGTCCGTTAATAGCCGCGCTGTCTACAATACAGGTTATATTTCTCAGCTGATTGAAGTAATAGGCGCTTTTTTTATGTAAATCGTGTATTTGAGGTATGATTTTAATATCGGAGAACTGGCTCATCAACGGTATCTGTCCTATCGAATTCAGATAAAGACAGTATTCAAACTTAAAAAGAGTTTCATATGGAAAAAGAGTCAGAGGCATCCGGTTAATAGCGGCAATGATATTGAGGTCTTTGGCGCGAGCCAGTTTTTCCATAATTATATTACCCTGTTCCAGCTTATCGATAAAAATACTGTTCGGGCTTTGAGCTATATTGACAGGCATATCAAAAAAAACACGCCTGCCCGTATCCATGACAAGCACGCTGTCGATCGAAAAACCAAGATCACGGGCAATAGTTACAACTTCCTGAAAAGTAAACGGAATCTGGTTGTTAATCCGGCGATAAACAGATTCTTTACCTACGCACAATAAATCCATCAGGTAGGTTATTATTTCTTTCTTATCAGCAAATCGCTTGGTTATTTCACTGATTATTAATTCATTCGGGTTATTCATATAATTACAAATAAAGAACACACGAAAGTAATCTTTTTTAATAAAAAATAGACATTATATATCAAAAAAAATTTGGGATATATGATTATCCCAAATAAGCAAATGAAAAGTATATGTAATTTTTTGTCTGTCAGGACATTCATGTCGATAGAAGAAATGCAATTTTTTATCGATGGGGCTGTCCAAAAAAATGGAATTCCCATCATTGGTAACGAAGTGAAGCAATCCAGAGTGTTGATTATTACTGGATTGCTTCGGGCTATCGCCCTACCAATGACGCATAAAAGACCTTTTGGGACAGCCTCTTCCGGAAGGCTTACCGGCTCCAAAATTCAAGATATTTCTTTGCGACAGAAATATAGTCGTGATTTTTCTCTACAAATTCGCGGCTCTTACGCGATATTTCCGGAATTTCTTTCTTGTTCAGTACAAGCCATTCCAGCTTATCGAACACATCGTCTTCGTGCGGATGTACGTTTACAATCGGCTGATTGGATGTGTCGCCGTATAAATCATAGATATATGGTTCTCCTCCGCCTACAACTACTTTTCCCTGAGCCATTGCCAACAAAGCATTCATTGCCGGAGTGTGCGAGTATAGCTGGTCGAGCACGACATGCGCTTCCGACATTAATTTCTGATAGACATCATAGCTCACCGATTCCACACGGGTAACGATTACTCTGCCGGGATACTTGCCTTTGACGCGTGCCAAGGCTTTTTCCATCACGTCGGTTCCTTTAAATTTCTCCCGTACCTTGTTGATACCTATAAAGAAATTCACCTTTTCGGGCTCTTCGGCTATCGGCTGAAATCCTATTTCGGAAATATTCATCGGAAGTGGAATGTATTTCAATTTGCCGGCGAAAAACGGTTCGTATGATTTGTAATACTCATACAGGCAGGCAACGATGCCATCGGCAGATGCAGCCAGGCTTTTATTGAAAGCTTCTAACGGGGTATCGATCCATTTGTCTATAAAACGTTGGTTGAAGTCTACATTGATAGGTTTGCCATCTACAAAAAATTCGCAGTAGTCGAATATTTCGTTTCCCAGGCATGCCCTCACCCAGTACGAGTCGTCACCGAATGCACCCATAAAGACTTTGCCGTTATTCTTTTTCAGTTTCTTGTACAGGTAGTTATTTACCCGCACATTCTGAGTCGTGAAACATGGGTTGATGAGTTGTACAACATCGTAGCCTTTAAACTTTTTGAATTGTTTGAGCACATTCCTCAGGCTGGAGATGGTGTCGATGATCCCCGAACTTTTGCGGGATAAATCTACATCGCGCGGATAGTTTTTAAATCCGTCACCGTCGGAAGCTGTAAGGACTTCGTGGCCTAATGTGCGCAAACCCTCTGCCAGAGTAAGATGGGCACGGCTATATTCACCTATTAAAAGAATTTTCATATCGTTTGTATTGTAATAGAAAATACAAAGATAACAATTCTATCTTCTTTTTTGATTGTAAAGTTTTTTGTGTTTAGGGCAAACCTTCAAAATTGTATCTGTTGCGGATTATGTCTCAACAGGCGTTCGGCAGCCATTTGTTCGTATTTTGTGCCCGGACGGCCATAGTTGCAGTACGGGTAGATGCTGATGCCCCCGCGAGGAGTGAAAATACCCACCACCTCGATATATCGCGGATCCATCAGTTTGATGAGGTCTTTCATAATGATATTTACACAATCTTCGTGAAAGGCTCCGTGATTGCGAAAACTGAATAAGTATAATTTCAATGCTTTGCTTTCTACCATCTTCACATCAGGCAGATAGTTGATGTGGATAGTGGCAAAGTCGGGCTGTCCGGTAATGGGACAGAGACTTGTAAACTCGGGACAATTGAACGTTACCCAGTAATCGTTTCCCTGATGCTTGTTTTCAAAAGCTTCCAGTACTTCAGGAGCATAATCGTCTTTATATTCTGTTTTGCCACCCAAGTGGCTCAATCCTTCTATTGTCATAATTTAAAATTAGTACTTAAAGAAGTTAAAAAGTTAAAAAACATATTGTTAACTGTTAACTGTTAACTGTTGACTGTTGACTGTTGACTGCTTAAATAATCATCCAATCCTTGTTTTCTTAATTTACACGAAGGGCAATGTCCGCATCCATCGGCTACAATGCCATTATAGCAGGTAAGGGTTTGAGCGCGAACGATGTCGAAAGCGCCCAATTCATCGGCGAGCTGCCATACGGCTGCCTTGTTGCGCCACATCAGCGGTGTGTGTATCTGGAAGTGCTCGTCCATAGCCAGGTTGATAGATGCATTTGCCGACAGGATGAACGTGTCCCTGCAATCGGGATAACCACTATAGTCGGCTTCCGAAACTCCCGTCACAATGTGCCGTATGCCGTGTGAACGTGCGATAACAGCAGCAAAAGTAAGGAACAATAAATTTCGTCCCGGTACAAATGTGTTTGGATAGGAGTCGGCCGGTTTTTCCTCATCCATCACAATGTCGCTGGTCAGTGAATTGACCGAAAGCCGGCTGATAATGGATGCGTCGAGCAGTTGGAAAGGTACTCCGGCTTGTCCGGCAATGTCACGGGCTACTTCTACCTCTTTGGAATGTCGTTGCCCATATGTAAAACACAGGGTGCGCACGGACGAAAAGTTTTTGAGCGCCCAATAAAGGCATGTTGTAGAATCTTGTCCTCCCGAGAACAAGACTAATGCTGATTCTGATTTATACATAGAAACTCTGTTTTTTACGTGGTTAATCCTAAGTTACACGGAAAAGTTTCCTTTTCGGTTACAAAAGTAGTGAATAATAATGAAATATTTGTGCTGTTACCCGGAACTTATAAAATAGGTCTCATAAGACAGTAATTTTTCTCAGATTAATTTCCTTAAAAAGAATAATTGTTATACTTTTGCACCTACCAAAACGACTTCGTAGCTCAGTTGGTAGAGCAACTGACTCTTAATCAGTGGGTCGTGGGTTCGAGCCCCACCGAGGTCACAGGGATAATAATCAAGCAGTCACAGTTAAATGTAGCTGCTTTTTTTGTTTTTATGCCTGTCCTTTATTGCTTCCGGTTAGGCATTTATTGCACTGAGATAAAAGAAATAAATTTTGAGGGCGGTTGTCCTAACAAAAAAAATCGAAAGCTCACAAATATTTTTATACTTTTGTGACTTTTCGATTTGTACCTCGACTAACTAAATAGAACTAAAATAATAATATAACATGTTTTATATCGAAACACAGGACATCGTCAAACAGTATGGCAATCATACTGCCCTCAACGGTGTTAGCATCCAGGTTCCCAAGGGCTGTATCTATGGCTTGCTGGGGCCCAACGGAGCAGGGAAATCGTCACTTATCCGTATTATAAACAGGATAACCGCGCCCGACGAAGGGAAAGTATTTATGAACGGACGCGAATCCGTTGCCGACGATATTTTCCAAATAGGTTACCTGCCCGAAGAAAGGGGCTTATATAAGAAAATGAAAGTAGGCGAGCACATCATTTTCCTTGCACGGTTGAGAGGCTTGTCGGCAGAAGAGGCTCGCAAAAAGGCAAATTACTGGCTGAAAAAGTTCGATATACTTTCGTGGGAAAACAAAAAAGTGGAAGAACTCTCGAAAGGAATGCAGCAGAAAATACAGTTCATTGCTACCGTAATACACGAGCCCGAATTGTATATCCTCGATGAGCCGTTCAGCGGATTCGACCCTGTGAACGCAGAGCTGTTGAAAAACGAATTGCTGGAACTGAAAGCAAAAGGCAAAACCATCATCTTGTCCACTCACAACATGGAATCGGTGGAGGCGCTTTGCGACGAAATATCGCTGATAGACAAATCGAAAGTAGTTTTGCATGGCAATGTGAAAGAAATCCGTGCCCGGTACAGGAAGTATATCTTCAAACTACAGGTGGCGGGCGACAGCTTCGAAATGGAATCCGAACATTTCTCAATTCTTTCTCAGTCGACATTCAACAATACGACAGAAGTACGCATACAGCGTACCGATGAAGCTTCCAACTCGGCCCTGATACAAGAAGTGGCTAAGAAATACGAGGTGATCTCTTTTGAAGAAGAGTTGCCGTCGATGAATGATATATTTATACAAGTTGTATCTAAACCAAAGGAAAAATGAATAACGCGTTAGGATTAATTATACAAAGAGAATTCTTTTCGAGAGTAAAAACGAAGGCTTTTATTCTGACAACCATACTGACTCCGTTCCTGTTTCTGGCTGTATCATTTTTGCCGGCGGCCCTGATGATGCTCAGTAAAAACGACGACATAAGCAAGGTGTATGTATTAGACCACACAGGCATATACGCCCCTCTGCTCAAATCGTCCGATAAATATGAATTTATAAATCTGACTTCGAAAGAAGATAAGCTGAATGACAAGACGACGGCCTTGTTGGAAATAACCGCAAACCTCAATGAGAATCCCAATGCGGTTACTTTTTATTCCGAAAAACAACAACCTCCAAGTGGTTTAACTTCATACATCGATGAAGTATTGACCGAAGCTGTGAGAAATAAAAAAATAGATGATTTTACCACCAAAAGTAATATAGAACCTCAGGTAGTAACTGATTTGCAACAATTGCTGAAATCGAAAGATCGCATCAATGTCAATACTGTGCGCCTCGACGAAACGGGAAAAGAAAGCGAAACTCTCGGGCAAGCCGCATCTATTGTGAGTATGGCGCTTACATTCTGTATGTTTTTCTTTATCATGATGTACGGGCAACTGGTAGTGCAGAGTGTGGTGGAAGAGAAAACAAACCGCATTATAGAAGTTATTATCTCATCGGTAAGGCCATTCGACCTGATGATGGGTAAAATAGTAGGTGTAGGGCTTGTAGGGCTTCTGCAACTATTAGTGTGGGTGGTTATCGGCGGCGGCGCTATTATCTTCGGACAATTGTATTTCGGCAATCCTATGTCGGGAATGGAAACACAACAGGCAATGGCCATGATGCAGAACCAACCTGAAATGATGGATGGCATGAGGGGCATGTTATTCAACATCAACTGGATACAGATCGGAGCTTGTTTGCTGCTTTACTTTGTCGGCGGTTACTTATTGTTTGCATCACTGTATGCCATGTTTGGTTCGGCTGCCAACGATTCGCAGGAAGCGCAACAGCTGATGATGCCTCTTACTATCATACTTCTTCTGGCGTTCTATACAGGTTTTGCTGCAGCCAACAATCCCGAAGGGCAGATGGCATTCTGGTGTTCGCTGGTACCATTTACGTCGCCCGTGGTGATGATGGTGCGCGCTCCGTACGAAGTGCCTATATGGGAACTGTTGCTGTCTGTTGTACTGTTGTTCGTTACGGCGGTATTGATGATTAAGTTTGCCGCGAAAATATACCGGGTGGGTATACTCATGTACGGAAAGAAAGTTACATTTGCCGAAATGATGAAATGGCTTAAGTATAAGTAATTTATATAAGTAAAGGTGAATCGGAAAAGGGCTGTCTCTGTGGTAGCTCTTTTTTTATTTGGTTTTAAGCGAAGTAAGCGCTCTATGAAAATTTAAATCATTTCATCTGGATTGCTTCGGGACAAGCCCTCGCAATGACGAAAAGGCCTTGCTAACTGTTTACTGTTGCACGTCATTGCGAACGAAGTGAAGCAATCCAGTAAAAGAAATAAATTTTGACGCGGTTGCCCTACAAAATATCGGCGGCTCTGTCATTTTTTTCTTAGATTTGTATAATAATGGACGTTGTCCGGTATAAAAGTTCTACTCCGGTTCAGATTGCCATAGGGTTCAATTATATTATAAAACAATAAGGTTATGAATAGGATTTGGTTATGTGTTATTGGGTTGGCTTTCGGCCTTTCGTTTATTTATGCTCAAAAAAATAATGTAACAAGCATCCTTGAAATAATGGATGTATCCACAGGACAGCGTACTGTAGTCAGGGAATTTCCTTATCTGATAGAGGCTCCGAATTGGACCTGCGATGGGATGTGGCTGATATATAACAGCGGCGGACGTTTATACAAGCTTTCACCTTTTTCGCAGGGCGAACCGGATACCATTGATACCGGATTCGCTACAGGATGCAACAACGACCATGTCCTGTCTTTCGATGGAAAGAAGATTGCAATCAGTCATGGGACAAAGGAAGACGGACAATCGCGCATATATACGGTGCCGCTGGAAGGGGGAACTCCCCAACTGATAACACCGATGGCGCCGAGTTATCTGCATGGTTGGAGTCCTGACGGGCGTTACCTGGCCTATTGTGCCGATAGAAGGGGTAATTATGACGTATATGCCATCCCTGCAAAAGGTGGAGAGGAAGTGCGTCTTACTGTCGCGGAAGGGTTGGATGACGGTCCGGAATATTCCCCTTGTGGAAAATTCATATGGTTCAACTCGGTGCGTACAGGGCTGATGCAGATATGGCGGATGAAGGCGGATGGCTCGGAACAAACACAAATGACATTCGATGAAGGGCTCAATTCGTGGTTTCCGCATGTCTCGCCCGATGGGAAATCGATCGTTTTCATTGCCTATTATAAAGGTGATCTTGAACCGGGACAACATTTGGCGAATAAGAATGTAGAGTTGCGTATAATGCCTGCCGACGGAGGTAATCCGAAGACATTGGCTAAACTTTTTGGCGGGCAGGGTACGATTAATGTTAACTCGTGGTCGCCTGATAGTAAGCATATTGCTTTTGTCAGTTATCGTTTACATCCCGGCAAATGACATAATTTGCTAATGTGCCAATTTGAAAATGTTTCGTCATTGCGAACGAAGTGAAGCAATCCAGTGTGTTTACTGGATTGCTTCGGATAAATCCTCGCAATGACGATGCATTTGCTCATTTGCATATTTGCACATTAGCAAATTAGCTTTTTTGTCGCTTCGCGCTACTAATGGCTAACAGCTAAAGGCCAATAGCTCCTATATTATGAAAATCATCACAATGTAGCATTTTGGCTATTTTCGTACGTTCGCCCTATAATAAACCACGCGTACTGCTAATACAGAGATAAGAATCATTATCTTTGCATGCATTTTATTTAAATTATATTTCTTATGAACAAAGAACAAGGACTGGACTTTAAATCCACGACTGACGAGAAAAAACTGTTCATCGAGACCTATGGCTGCCAGATGAATGTGGCAGACAGCGAGGTTGTTGCATCGGTAATGCAGATGGACGGTTACACCATGACGGACAAGCTGGAAGACGCCGATGCCGTATTTGTTAACACATGCTCGATACGCGACAACGCCGAGCAGCGGGTAGTTCAACGCCTCGAATACTTCAACGCCATCCGCAAGAAGAGAAGGCCCAACATGATTATCGGTGTTTTGGGATGTATGGCCGAGAGGGTAAAAGAAGAACTGCACAGCAAACACCATGTAGACGTTGTTGTAGGCCCCGATGCCTATCTCGACCTGCCCAATCTGGTAGGCGCCGCCGAAAACGGCGAAAAAGCAATCAACGTACAACTATCTAAAACAGAAACCTATAAGGACGTAATACCCTTGCGTATAGGAGGAAACCACATTTCGGGTTTCATATCCATTATGCGCGGGTGCGACAAAGTATGTTCTTATTGCATTGTACCGTACACACGCGGGCGTGAACGCAGCCGCTTGCCCCAGAGTATCCTCAACGAGGTGGCCGACCTGCGCGACAGGGGCTTCAAGGAAGTAACCTTGTTGGGACAAAACGTAAACTCGTACCGCTACGAAAACGAGGACGGCACAGTGGTAGACTTTCCACGCCTGCTCGAAATAGTTGCCCTCGAAGCTCCAAATATGCGTATACGCTTCACCACCTCCTATCCTACCGATATGACGGACGAAACGCTGGAGGTGATAGCCAAATACGACAATCTCTGCAAATTTATCCACCTGCCTGTTCAGTCGGGTAGTTCCAAGATGCTGGACGTCATGAAACGCAGGTATGACCGTGAAATATATCTCGATCGTATAGCAGCTATCAAACGGATCATTCCCGGATGCGGCATATCGACCGACATTATGTGCGGATTCCATTCCGAAACGGAAGAAGACCATCAGGAAACACTATCATTAATGCGCGAAGTTTGCTTCGATTCGGCATTCATGTTCAAATACTCGGAACGTCCGGGAACTTTTGCCGCGAAAAAATTGACCGACGATATACCGGAAGAAGTGAAAATAAGACGGCTGGAAGAGATCATACAGTTGCAAAACGAATGCTCACTGGAAAGTAACAAAAATGATGTTGGCAAAGAGTTTGAAGTCTTGGTCGAAGGTTTTTCGAAACGTTCGCGCGAGCAACTGTTCGGACGTACATCGCAAAATAAAGTGGTTATCTTCGACAAGGGTAGCCACCGCGTTGGCGACCTTGTAAAAGTAAGGATAACAGGAAATACCTCTGCCACATTGTTTGGCGAAGCTATCCGCTTGAAGAATGAAGACTCGCATCCTTAAAACAAACAGGCTGAATAGTTATTTTTAGTAAAGATTTTTTCTCTTTTCTTAAAAAGTAATTATATTAGTCGTTCGTTTTTGAAAGGGAAGAAGAGAATTTTAGTATAACAAGAAAAATAAAAAATAATTTAGATTATGAATAAGACAGGTTCTAATTTACTATTCTTGGCTATCGGTGCGGCCTTAGGTGCAGCGGTAGGTTACATTGCCGCTTCGGACAAAAAGGATGAATGGCTTAGAAGTATCAACAACCTTGGGCGTAAAATTAAAACTGCTACAAACAACAAGATCCAAGAAAAAATAAACGATCTGGAAAACAACAATGTCGAATAACTCTGAAAAAGACTATAATTTAAGTTCTCTACTTGAAGATATCAGGCTGGAACTATTAAGCTATATCAATAAAAGGATACGCCTTTTTAAGTTAGACGCTTACGAAAAAGTAAGCATATCGGCGTCAATTTTGGGATATGGCTTAATAGTCGCGTCTATCATATCTTTTGCTCTTTTCTTTATTCTTCTGGGATTAGCCTTTCTAATTGGTGAAATACTTGGCAGTCTGGCTGCCGGATTTGGCATTATAGCCTTGTTCTCTCTGTTTTTATTACTGGTAGTTTTTCTTTTCAGAGGAAAAATCAAAAGCTCCATTCTATTGGGTACGATTAAGATTATAAGAAAAATGGAAACGGATGAAAAATAAAAACAGACTATTAGACGAAATCCGCCGGGAAAAAGAGATACTCCGCCGGGAATGCGCCGAAAGTGAAACCCGCTTATCGGAACATTGGGAATATTTATCGGACAATGCTCCTTCTCTTTTGATAAACAGCGCAGCCTCAGGTATTGCCGGCTGGATGGGGTTTGGAGGTAAGGAAAACAAAGAAAAAGGTACAGAAGCATCCGAACCGGCAGGATTGGTGCAAACCGTATGGAGCGGACTGATGGCTTATTATCCGCTGGTGTGGGAAATAGTACAGCCGTTGCTGTGGCGCTTTGCCGTGAAAAAAATAAAATCGCTCTTCTCCGGTAAGAAAAAGTCAATTTGAAAATTAGTCAATTTGAAAATTTGAAAATGTGCCAATTTGGAAATGTGTCAATTTGAAAATGGCGCGAAGCGACAATAACTTGTAACTAATTGTTCACTGTTCACTGTTGACTGTTCACTGATAACATACGCTTTCAACTCAGGGAAAAAGGCATTGTAACTTTGTTGCAGCTCATCGTAGTGATGCTCGAAGTCGGCGAATACAGGCGCGCTGCTATCGAGATAAGAAGCCCGTTGCTTCAAACGCCGGAAGCTGCGTTTTATCAGCGACCGTTTGCGATAATTGTACAGCCAGTTTTCACGCTTCATATATTTGAACAGGGTGGAAAAATGAGGGGGCAGCACACCTTCATAACGTGCTATCGTATCGTAACACTCGCGGCTAAAGTCCTTCCATCCTCCGGAGGGTTCGTTTTGCGAATCCAAAGCCAAAAAGTGATCGTAAGACACATCGAGAAATACTCCCGCATATTTCCGGGCCGAGCCCCGGAACAGATTCACAGCTACCGTATTCACAGGATGTATATCCGTAAAGCGGTCTATATGGCGATGTACATGTATTCCCTGCTGCACTCTTTCGGGGTACAATTCTATCTGTTTGCCTTTAACCATATCGGCAATCATATTTCCGACCAGGATCTCCGGATCGCCAAACGAAAGGTATGCATGCGCGAGGAAGTTCATTTTGTCGGTTTGCTTTGCATAAAACAAAGGTAAGACAGGCAGGCGGATTCCGATCATTTGAGCCCGGATATTTTCCGGTGTGTTAAGATTTATTCACCTTTGGCATTTCTTGTTTTCAGTCATCGGCTTCAGTCCACCTCCCCGGCACCATACTTCCCTGAACCAGCCGCAACAGGGTGTTACGGTAACTGAAATATGTTTGCCAGGCCTGCGTACAGAACCTTTCCAGGCCGGCATCGCCATACCTTAGGCCCGCCGGGGGGAAGTCATAGTCCACCGAACAGGCGATGCACCCCGTGACGGAATCCAGGTAAAATCCGTCCCAACCCAGCAGGCGGTTTATGCCCGATAAGCACGCACGCACCAGGCGCGCATCTTTATGGGCCGGCCTCATGGCGCAGACAAGGCGGCTTTCGATATGAGGCCCGTAGAAGCCGAACAGGTTGAATACGCAGCCATATTCATCCTCGTGGAAGAGGTAAACAAGGCCGTGCCCGGGATCGTACACTCCTTCTATCCGGTGGTCGCCCAAGATCCGCAGGATTATGCCCGCGTATTTATCATTAGTGTCCATTATTGTATTACTTTTTGAGTCTGTTTTAATTTTTCAGCAAAACTTTTTTACGGCTGTTTTCAGATGGATTTATCTTTTTTACTTGCGGGTTTACCCCGCTAAGCCAAAAGGTAAATGGAAAAAATACGCTGAAAACACCATAAAAGCCGCCATGTATTATTGGTCAGAGCTTGTAATAATTGTTTCGCGGCAATTTAAACAGGCTCTTCCATCACATTGTATTGCCAACCGGAATAATCAGTTTGTTGCGCGTATCTGATCTATTTTCAGGAAGGCTTTCGACGCCGCGGCCCTGACATCATCTGCCGCCCCTGTGTCCGATGCCCCCATCATAAAGGTCAGGTGGTAGAAAGTCTGGTCACCAGTGTCTTTAGACGTTCACATATAAGAGCGTTGTTCAGGGCTGCTGGAAAAATAAACGTCTTCATTGCCCCACGAGGCATCCTTATTCGAACTCACTAAAATTGTATTTTCGCCACTGTCTCCGGAGCCGTTTCCGCCGGAATAAGGTATTTTCAGTACACCGACGTAAGGAACATTCTTTTTATATGAACCAGGACTCAGCTCCGCCCTGTCGCAGTACAGCTGCGATATTTTGGGCGAAACCGAAGATACGTTGCTGAAAAGTTTCCACTCCGTTCCGCTCCAGTACATATATCCGGCAGTTGGGAATGATGAATTTTTTCCTGTATTGTATACCATCACCCCTTCTGTTGGATTGGGTATGGTCGCTTTGTCTTGCTGATAGGCTGCGTTGCCCCCTGAACCCGGTTTTTGGGGATCGGACAGGAACATCGGGTAAAGATTTCCGGTATCACTCAGGAAGACGCGCGGCAATACAAGCCCCTTGGTCGCATTTTCACTGTCGTCGCTGACTTCATTTTCCTTAAGTTGCAGTAAGGACCCTTCCGCCGGGGCATGTCCCACCAATAGTAACCTGTGCACTGAGGGACAGCCTGCAAATTAACAAGAGTACCGCGGATAAAATTATTCTGTAATTTTTCATTGTTTTGTTGTGGTTCATACGAAGTAACTATTAATATATTATGTAAATAATTGGATTATAGTTTTGTATTGTTTGTGTTTTAAAATCAAACGCAAATATAGTAAACAAATTTAAAAGGAATTTTGTAATGAATCAAAGCAATCAGGGTCCGTTCAAATACGATGTGGTGGAGGAAAATACAGGTTTCCTGCTGTGGCAGGTTTCCCACCTGTGGCAGCAGATGCAGGAAAGTATACTGAAGAAGCATGTAGGACTGACACAGTCGCAATATGTGATACTGGCCAGCATACACTGGCTGAACCTCCACAACAAGGAAGTTACCCAGGCTTATCTGGGACGCCATACCAAAATCGATAAAATGAGGGTCTCTGAAATCCTCGGAATACTGCAGAAAAAAACATACGTGTGCCGTAAAGCGCATTCAGGGGATACCAGGGCGAAGGCTGTAACACTCACTGCGGAAGGAGAAAAGGTTATGGAAAAGGCCATCGAAATAATCGAAAGCATCGATACGGAGTTCTTCAAATTGCTGGGCGACGATATCCCAAGCTTCAACCTATACCTCAGAAGGCTGATCGAGGCGAATAAAGACGGAAGAGGCAACATGGGTATATGTATTGTTTAGTTTTGTGATTTTGTAGGCCCTGTATGGATTGTGACAATCCGTGCAGGGCCCCTTTTTGCCATAAAAAGTAACAAACTTTTACAGTTAGCAGTAGTAAGTAGTTAGTCAACAGTCAACAGTCAACAACTTGTAACTCGTAACTTTTTAACTAAAAAGTAACATTTTAGTTAAAATAAACCACTATGGATTTCCAATCCATAGGTTTGATTGCGAATAAAATTCGCGTGAGTGTCGACTATAAGTCGATTGAAAAGCGATAACTAAAGTTCTTTGAAATTTTCATTCAAGTATAAAAT
>NZ_BAAHWU010000027.1:0-43031 GCF_054601275.1 Dysgonomonas reticulitermitis
TGGGGGGATAACTCAAGTGCAAATGGATATGGTCTTTACTGACTACTCCTTTGATTATATGAATGTCCAAAGAATTACATGCTTGACGAAGAATATCGCGACAACGTCGTTGGATATCACCTTGTAGCACATGGTAGCGATATTTGGTTATCCAAACCAAATGTACTTGCAACCTATTGACATTATGTGTACTGCTACGATTTTCCATTAACGTTGTACTTATGTAAGAATTTTAAACATTTATAGAAGCTAAAGCCTTGCACTAAAGTACATGGTTTTAACTAGCGAACCTGGAAAATAAATAAGATAAATAGAACTTAATATAAGTACAAAATCAGAACGGATAACCCACAGCAATATGCCAGGCAAAGTTATCGTTGAATTTGAAAGGATCTTTTATCGGCCACCTTGTCTTTCCCGGTTGATCTGATGGATCATAGGCTTTCCATCCTCCGTCGAGACGTATAAGAACAAAATCGAAATCGAGCCGCAAGCCTAATCCCCAAGCCACTGCGATCTCCTTATAGAATTGATTTAGTTTAAAGAATCCCCGGGACTGATCCTCATATGACTTTATAGTCCAGATATTTCCGGCATCGACAAATGCACCTAATTCTACAATCCAAAACAATTTACTCCGGTATTCTATGCTGGCATCGAAACGAATATCGCCTGAATGATAGTAGAAGTTATCCCTGTCGGTAGGAGAAGCAGGTATAAAATAATACGAACCGGGACCTAACTCCCGGATAGCCCATCCTCTTACACTATTGGCTCCGCCTGAGAAAAACCTCTTTTGGATAGGGTTCTGTTTACTATTTCCGTATGGGTAAATCAGCCCTCCCCCGACATGCCAGGCTATCGAATTCTTCTCATCCACCTGATGAGTACGGCTATAATCTACTATACCTCGTGCATATTGGGCAAAATTAGTACCAAAGATTTGCTTTGAGCCTAATTCATCTGCCTTCGCGCCGGTCAGCTTGGCTGCTAATGCCAACAAATTACCTGCTGTCTCAACGGAAGCCCTCAAGGAGTATATCGGCTGTCCCCTTCGGGTTGGACTGGCTACATTGCTCCTGGAAAAAGTATAACCTGTGCTTAATATAAAGTGGTCTTCAAAACTATATCTTCGGGCAGCCGGAGTCAAATCGTTAAGAAAGTCCTGATTTAAACTATTTTTGGGCAAATGTATATAGCTTACGTTTATGAGATCGAACACGTGTCTGTTCAACGACAATCTTCTGTCTTGCCATATATATTTAACACCCGTAGCTAACACTGTTCTGACAAAATAACCCGGACGTCGCTGAAATGTATAACTGGAATTGAACTGTGTGGACGCATGGATACTCCGGCGGAAATCTTCGTTGAGGAAAGGAAACATAAAACGGGGGAAAGTAACAGAAGCCTCTCCTCCTATTTCGAAGTAGTTGTCGTCAAAATTAGTAAAATCGGGGGTAATCGCTTCATAAGAACCACGAAGCTTAATATTAAATAATTCAGAACCTTTGAATATATTTCTATGTAGATATCCTAATCCTGCACCAACTCCTAAATACGCATCCGAATTTGTCCCTTCTATTTCTGCTGAAATGCCTTGCTTTTTATCCGATACGCAAGTTATAACACAGCGTAATTTTGTAGAATCATTTTCCCAAATGGTAGTATAACTGATATTTACGTTCTTCAATATCTGCAACTGGGACAAGGCGCTGTATGTGAGAGAAGTCATAGTTTCGCTATATAAGGCTCCCGGTATCACATAACAATTGCTTAATATTATATCGGGTTTAATATACTCCCCTCTTATACCATATTTTATCCTATAACCATTTCTTTCATAAACACTTGTAGACACGTATTCATTAATACTGCCATCCTCGAGCGGATTATAGTCGACCAACAATTCTACGTCTTTTATTATATATTGACGATGGGGCGTTTCTATTAAATAACCGGCCTGTGTGCGTTCCGAATACGGATAAATAGTAAGATCCAAATCTACTTTATTGTTGCCTGGCGTAGTATCAGCTTCAAATCCCAGATACTCTTTATTAAAGGCATAATAGCCTGTACGGCGCAAAATAGAAGTTATCCGGTCACGTTCCATATCCAGCTTATCGAGATCGAATAAAGAATTTTTCTGAACCAGAGTGTTCCGGTACAATACAGAATCGATATTCATCGTCAGATTACTTCTATTCCTGCCTGTACGCAATAGTTCAGATGGTATGGGCAGATTACGTTTAGGCAATACAGTATCACTTACTGCTATTTTATAATTGTCAATACGATAGGGTTCCCCTGCCTTGATATTATAAACAACCCTTGCTTTCTTCTTATTCAATTTTACAATAGGGGTAACTGTCGCGTTCAAATAGCCTTTGTTTGTCATCATACGTTTCAGATCAACAACCGTCCGGTCTAACATTGTACTGTCATAAATAACAGGAGGATCACCTCCACTACGCAAAGTCCTGTTTATCCATTTAGTCGTATCTTTGCCCGACAGGTTATATAAAAAAAGAGGCAATTTAAAGAGAGCAAATGTCTTGAAATTAGGCTTTTGCTTTATATAACTTTCCATTTCCATTACAGGAACAACTTCCTTATCACTCTTTACTGTAGCACTGGCGAGCAGGTACTCACCGTCGGGTACAAACTTCGTGGAGCTGCACGACTGTATCAGAGCAACGCAAAATATTATAATTACAAAAAAAATGACTGGTTTACTCTTCATTGAAAATGCACTAACAGAAAACTATATATCAAATGAACGACAAATTTAGGGTTTTAATTGTTTCTTTTTGTAGTTTTGCTGTAAAAAGAACAGATAATTAAAAACAAAAAAATGGAACTTCACCACACAGCTATATGGGTACATGACCTGGAAAAAATAAAAGCTTACTATATTCAGTTTTTCCATGCCACATCAAATAACAAATATACAAATACGGATACAGGATTTGCAAGTTATTTTCTGAGTTTCGAATCGGGTAGCAAACTGGAGATAATGCATCGGGCTGATATACCGGACAATGCCAACGATACAGTAAAACAACACAAAGGATATATCCATCTGGCATTTTTGGTAGACTCACGGGAGGAGGTAGAAGACAAGGCTAAAAAATTGCAGGAGGCGGGTTATCCTATACTGAGAGGGCCACGCCTGACAGGTGACGGCTATTATGAATTTGAGACCTTAGACCCTGAATGGAACAGGCTTGAAGTGATGAGTAACAAGTAATATTTTATGAGTTTAAGTAAAAATAAGCTGAAATATATACGTTCGCTAAAAGATAAAAAATACCGTTCGGAATACGGCACATTCGTAGCAGAAGGGAATAAGTTGGTATGCGACCTCTTACCTCATCTCAAGTGCCAGATACTAGTGGCTACTTCCTCATTTTTAGCGACAACAGATAGCAGCAACATAGATGAAATAATAGAGGTTAATGATAGCCAACTGGCACAGGCCAGCTTTCTTCAAAACCCGCAACAAGCCCTGGGGATCTTCTTTCAGCCGGAAAGAGATAACATAGAAGATATACAAGGACAACTGGTATTAGCCTTAGACGGGATACAAGACCCGGGAAATATGGGGACTATAGTCAGGCTAGCCGATTGGTACGGGATAAAAAATATATTTTGCTCGCACGACACAGCCGATATATACAACCCGAAGGTAGTACAAGCCACTATGGGAGCCCTGACTCGCGTAAATGTACATTATACTGACTTAGCCGGTTTTTTGAATAAAAATAAAGATATTCCTGTATACGGTACTTTTCTTGACGGCACAAATATGTATGAGCAAGACATCGCCGCACATGGCATCATAGTTATGGGAAACGAAGGAAATGGTATACGTCCCGGAATAGAAAAACTTATCGGCAAAAAACTATATATACCAAATTATCCGGCCGGGCAGCAAACATCAGAGTCGTTGAACGTAGCCATCGCGACAGCAATAATATGCGCGGAATTCAGACGAAGAGGAAATGAGCAATGGAAGTAGATAAATACGCGGAATTATATAAACAGAGGAACAGACACAGGTTCAAAAAGAAGTATATATTTCTTTTGACCGCTATTGTTGCCATTCTGACAAATCCTTCTCAGGAAAAACATCAGAATGCAGTAAAGGCTAAGTTCGATAACTATTTACAGAACCATTCCGGAAGCCCTCTAACTTCAGTACAAGGAAATCCCTTTGTAGACCAAACAATAATGAGATCTGTCAATTCTACGAACTATCTCTTTTTATCTACTACTAATGTCGCATGGGATAACGATACCCATATCATAGGATTTGGTATGTTCGGCAAGGTTTTTATTTCGAGCAGCTTCGATTTTTATCTCAATAATAAATATAATTAATGTTTCAGAGCTTTTTCAAGTTTCTTTTTTATATCTTCCTCCAGCTTCCCTTTTTCTATCAATTTCTCATATTTTTCGATACTGTCATCCTTTTTCAAATATCCTCTATTATTCCGGTAAAAGGCAATAATAGTTTCTATTCCGGCTTTATTCAGCAATATATCATCCTTCGAATAATTATTCTCTAACGAATATTTGACACATCCGGCAATGAAAGGAAGAAGTAGTTCCGGGCTCTTTTTTATAAACGGTAGTATGTCAGTGTTCACATTAATAGAAACATTCGGTGTCCCGGTCAGCCACATTATCAGAAAAGCATTCGCTTCGGTTCTTTTATTTGCTTCTTTTCCCAAAGATGTAGCTAACAACCAATTTATTGTTTCTTTCACCTGTGGCTCATAGGCAGCATAATCTTCCTTGTTTTCGAATTTTACATTTTTAGGAACCATATATTCCTGGCCATACACCGAGAAAGTGGATACAACAAACACAACCAAAAGTAGCGTTTTCTTCATAATGCAGAATTTTAGATTTAAGAGCCTGTTTAAATTTTATAAAACAAATATAATGACATCTATGTTAAAAATAAGGATAGATTTACTTCTTTTTTTTATGAAATTTATATATTTTCATTACATTTATGCCTAATTACACAAATTCAGCAAATTATACAAAATGTTTAACTCAAGTGAAAACTTTATGAAAAAGTATTTAGCAGAAATGATCGGAACCATGGTTCTGGTTCTCATGGGTTGTGGTAGTGCAATTTTTAATTGGGGAGTTGGTTCTACAGCGCAGGTTCTGACTGTAGCATTCGGCTTCGGATTATCCGTTGTAGCTATGGCCTATACCATTGGTAAAATTTCAGGATGCCACATCAACCCGGCTATCACTCTTGGTGTTTTTCTATCTAAGAGAATGTCGGGCAAAGATGCGGGGATGTATATCGTATTTCAAGTAATAGGAGCTATCATCGGTTCGGCTATCCTTTATGGTATCGTATCATCTATCGATACCGGTTCGGCTTCGTATATCGCTCAAGGCGGCGCTTTTGCAACAACAACAGGGGCAAATGGTCTTCAGCCGGGTGTAAGCCTTATGGGGGGACTATTGGCTGAAATCGTATTTACTTTTGTTTTTGTATTAGTTGTTTTAGGCACTACATCGAAAGGTGGAGCCGGAAACTTTGCCGGACTGGCAATCGGTCTTAGCCTTGTATTGGTGCATATAGTATGTATACCTCTTACAGGGACATCTGTAAACCCTGCACGTAGTATCGGCCCGGCTCTATTCGATGCTATCGAAGGCGGAAAAGCCCTTTCTCAATTATGGATATTTATTGTTGCTCCATTTGTCGGAGCCGCTCTGGCTGCTCTGGTTTGGAAATCAGTAGATACAGATAAGGAATAAAATACTGACTAGTCCTAAATAAACCTGTAACGCTTATTTAGGACTAGTCAATTACTTTGTTTTAAAATGACATAGGTACATCCATCAATAAAATGCGGGCGTTTTTCGAATCTGCTGTTATTTTAATACTACCGGTATCGGATATACCAAAACCATCCCTATGATGTAACTTTTGTCCTTCTATTGTAAATTCACCTTCAACCACCATGGCAAATACTCCATTGCCCTCTTTTTTCATCTTGTAATCGAGAACATGCCCTTTGTCGAAAGTACCTATACTAAACCAGGCATCCTGATGTATCCATAATCCTGTTGCCGCGTCATGCTTAGGGCCAACAACCTGAACAAGCTGATTTTTATTGTGTAAAAAATCAAAGGCTTTCTGATCGTAACGAGGTTCTACGTTTTCCTTATCAGAGAAAACCCATATCTGGAAAAAATTAACAGGTTTCTCCTTATTGGCATTATACTCACTATGTGTGATACCGCTACCGGCACTCATCACCTGAACTTCGCCCGCATGGATAACACCGGTATGCCCCATACTATCTTTATGTTCCAGGTCTCCGTATAACGGTATTGATATTATTTCCATATTGTCGTGCGGATGGGTGCCAAAGCCTTCTCCTCCTTTTACTATATCATCGTTGATAACCCGAAGTGCTCCAAAATGAATACGAGTGGGATCGTAATAATTTGCAAAACTGAATGTATGATATGAATCCAGCCAGCCGTGATAAGCATGACCTCTCGATGAAGCGCGGTACAATGTTGTTTTCATAATAATTTCCCTTTCTATTTTTAGTTTTTAAGTAATTTATGATAATTAATGCAACATTCTCTTTGTCATTGGCTCCGCTTCGCTCTGCCGAACGTTGTTTCTGAGGCACGAAGGATCTTGTTCCTTAAAAGCGGAACTGACAAGAGATGCTTCCTATCGTCAGCATGACAAAAACGAAAATTATGTTGTAATAAATACTTTCCATTACTTAATATAATATTATCAGAATATAATTTGTTCTGCACTACAAAATTACAACATAAATATATATTAACAAAATAATAAAAATAATACATATCTATAAATATATTTATATATAAAAGAAAAATAAATATCGTGTAACAACTGATACATTTTTATTTTTTTCTGAAATAGAAAAATATTTTATTAGCTTTACAGTTGTAGTAACTAAACGCAGGGAATTATGAAAAATCTGACACTTATACTACTATTGGCAATATCTCCTGCTTTATATGCTCAGACTGAAGCACAGAAAGATACTGTCCATTTGATGAAAGAACCTTTGAGGTTTGACGAAAAGCTCGACTATTCTTTAAAACCGGATTACTCTCCGGCTATTGACAAATCCGTTTTTCCGGTATACGAACCCTTGAAAGCAAAAAACACAGAAAGTATTGATCTGAAACTTCCTCCGTTGAACGTATATCTTGGTCCCCCTCTGGAAAACAATACATTTACCCGTTATCCGTTTGCCAATGATTATTCATTTGTTTCGGGAATGATTATCTCCGACAGGGCATGGCTGACCTCATCTTCCCGTCAGTTCGGGTATCCTACACTCGGAGCAATACGGTCTGTTGGTGTAAACTTCAATTATATGCCTGCCGACTGGCTAACTGTAAGTGTGGGACCATATGGGTCAAAATATAATTTTTATGGTTTAAACAATAACGATGTTGGTGTAAATGGTTCTTTAAAATTCAGGCTTACAGATAGAATCAGCATCAATGGATACGGACAATATTCTGCATTCGCAGACCAAAATAAAGTCTATGGCCCACTTATGAACATGTATCCGAGCACCTATTACGGAGGGACGCTTGAGCTTAAAATAACAGAAAAGTTTGGCATAGAAGGTGGTATTATCCGCGAACTGAATCCATTTTCAGGTAAATGGGAAAACAGGCCTTATTTAGCTCCGGTATTCTATACTAAATGACATAAAATCCAGGTCGGTTTATGACAAAAAAACAAAAGAAATATATTAAAATTACAATAAGCATAATTATTATTCTATTTATTGTGCTTAACGCTGGTATCATTGTACAATCGTATAGCCTTACCCACTTTGATGAAAATGCAAAACCGATGGATCCGGAATACGAGCCGACTTTTAAGGAAACCATAGGTATTGCCTTATTTGGTCTGGATATGCCTAAACCAAAAGCCAGACAATATCCAAACCGCCATTACGAGACGTTATACATATCTGCCGGAGAAAACCGAAAACTGGAAGCTTGGTCTATACATACCGACTCTATAAAATATGGAACCGTTCTGTGCTTTCATGGGTATATGGATGAAAAATCATCTATGCTCGACAGAGCATACGCTTTTCTGGATATGGGCTACGATGTCCTTTTAATTGACTTTATGGGTGCCGGAGGATCATACGGAAACCAAACGACTATTGGTTTTCTGGAAGCTGAAAATGTTAAAGCAGTTCACGACTATACAGTATCTGCATTGAAAGAGGACAAAATTATAATGGCTGGTTTTTCGATGGGTGCGGCTGCCATAATGAAAGCCCAAGCCGATTACGACCTGCTTACACAAGGTCTGATATTAGAGGCGCCATATAGTTCATTTAAAAATGCAGTCGGTAATCGTATCGGTAAATTAAGCATACCTAAATGGCCTGCGGCTGATCTGTTCACTTTTTGGACTGGGGTAATAAACGGATTCAATGCATTTAAGGCGAACCCTCAGGACTATGCAAAAAAAATAAATGTACCGACATTACTCATGTGTGGAGGTAAGGATCAAAATATACCAACGGAAGAAACTTTTCATATATTTGACCAGTTAGCCGGCAGCAAAAAAAAGCTTGAGATATTTCCGGAATCAACACATCAATCTTACCTGATCAAATATCCTAAAGAGTGGTATGCAGTTACATACAAATTCTTAAATGAATTAGAACAGTTGGATATATATAATGAATAAAATACATTACATATGAAAAGAATGGAATCCGCCTCAAATCGAGGCGATTTATAAGTCATGAAGCGATCGGAAAATAATAACAAACAGAGTTGACAAAACATACTGTTAAAACAATAAAACTTAACTATATTTGAATTCTAATAGTTAACGAATGAAGCATATATCCTTTTCCCTGTTCTTACTCTTTGTTTCGGTTTGCGTTCAGGCTCAAAGTGACGATTTTTATAAAGGGTTGTCGAACGCGGCAATGGAGTTGACTAAAGACAAAGTGACTTATGATCCCCGTTATTTCAATATACCATATCCCAATGGGGATGTGCCTCCTGACAAAGGAGTATGCACGGATGTCATAATCAGGGCATACCGGAAACTAGGGATAGATCTTCAAAAAAAGATACACGAAGATATGAAAGCTAATTTCGGTAAGTATCCGAAAACGTGGGGAATGAAATCTACTGACAGGAATATAGATCATCGCAGAGTCCCCAATCAGGCTACTTTCTTTTCTCGTTTCGGCACTATAAAAATAATATCGAATAAAGGCGAAGACTACCTGCCCGGTGACATTGTCACGTGGAATTTAGGAAAAGGGATCGTTCACATAGGCATTGTTAGCAACCGTAAGTCCGGTGACGGTAAACGGCCTCTTATAGTGCACAACATCGGACAAGGGCAAGTCCTGCAAGACTGCCTTTTTAGTTACAAGATAACAGGACATTACACATATAAATAAAAAAGGTCATGAAATACAATTTTTGTGGAAATAGTGGACTGCAATTACCCGAAATATCTTTGGGATTGTGGCATAATTTTGGCGATGTAGATGACTTCGGAGTCGCTACATCTATGATTCTGTATGCATTCGAAAAGGGAATAACCCATTTCGATCTGGCAAATAATTACGGGCCTCCTCCCGGAAGCGCTGAAACCAATTTTGGGAAAGTACTGGGCAAAGAACTAAAAGGACACAGAGATGAACTGATTATATCGTCCAAAGCCGGGCATCTCATGTGGAACGGGCCATACGGAGATGGTGGTTCGCGTAAATACATTATGGCGAGTATAGACCAAAGCCTTATGCGTACGGGACTGGAATATTTCGATATATTCTACTCGCACCGCTACGACCCGCAAACACCAATTGAGGAAACCATGCAGGCATTGATAGATATCGTCCGTCAGGGAAAAGCCCTATATATAGGAATATCTAAATATCCACCCGAAAAATTAGTACAGGCATATGACATATTGAAATCCCAGCACGTGCCTTGCCTCATTTATCAGGATAAATACAGTATGCTGGTACGCCACCCTGAAGAAGAACATATGGCTATCAATGAGAAATATGGTGTTGGCTTCATCGCGTTTTCTCCGCTTGCACAGGGGGTGCTTACCAATAAATATCTGAAAGGTATTCCGGAAATGTCACGTGCCCATAAAAGTCATGGTTTCTTGCAGGAAAGTGAAATTACGCCGGAAGTTATCACGAAAGTTTCTGCCCTGAACGACCTGGCCACACAGCGCGGGCAAACGCTTGCCGAAATGGCTTTGGCATGGTTACTGTACAATAAACAAGTAACATCGGTTATAGTAGGAACAAGTTCACTGAAACAGCTTCAGGACAATCTGAAAGCAAGAGATAATGCTAATTTCTCGGAAGAAGAATTAAGATTAATCGAAGGTGTTTTGGCGCAGTAACAATAATCAAAGGGGGCAGCGCAATCTGAAGTGCCCCCTTTGATTAATATATTTATATCACTTACTATCCGGAAACAAAGCTTTCCACCAGCCATTATCATCCTTCAGCCACTTATCGAACCATGCCATTATGGAATTGTTCCACTCTACACGACGCTTAAAATTTGCTACCCCATGATTTTCATCTTTCACCTGTATAAACTCTACAGGCTTTCCTAATATTTTCAAAGCGGTGTACATCTGGATGCTTTCGCCGATAGGCACGTTTGTATCAACTGTGCCGTGCGTCAGCAATATAGGCGTTTTAATCTTATCGGCATTGAAGAGCGGGCTTTGTTTCACATACAAGTCCGGGTTATTCCAAGGATAGCTGTTTGCACTGGCTCCCGAACTGTAAGTATATCCCCAATAACCTTCGCCCCAATAACTGCTTATGGAACTAATTCCGGCATGGGATACTGCCGCTGCGAACATATCCGTCTGAGTTTGCAGGTACATGGTCATAAAGCCGCCATATGATGCTCCTATACAACCTATTTTCTTATCGTTTACATAAGGATGTTCTTTCATAAACAGCTTTGTTCCTTCTATAATATCTTCGGCTGTACGCTTACCCCAAGCATTCACATGCATAGCGGCAAACTTCTGTCCGAATCCTGTCGCACCGCTTGGCTGCACTACATACACCACATACCCCTGAGCTGCAAATACATGTCCCGGATAAGGGTGTTCGAAAGTACGGGCAGTAGGCGTTGTCCCACCGTAATAATAGACGATCATCGGATATTTTTTTGCAGCATCGAAATTCGGTGGCAGATAGAAGCGACCTTTTATTTCCACCCCATCCGAATTGGTAAAATTCCAGTCCTGAACTTTTCCTAATTCCATCTTGCTCAACCTATCGTTGTAAGGATCAGCGATCAAAGTAGATATTTTAGACTTTAAGTCATAGATATATGCTCTCGTAGAGTTCGATTGTCCAACCCCCATATACACTCCTGTCTCTGCGTTATTAGCCAGATCGAAAACACGGATTACATCTTCGTGTAAGGGCAATTTGGTAAAAGTCTTATTAGACGGATTATAAGAATATACATTTACATAATCCATATCTGTGGTACGAAAATAGATAAGATTATCTTTCCTGTTCCACACTCCGGCATCGATACTCGGATCAAAATTTTTAGTTATGGCCTCTATCTGTTTAGTAGATAAATCCATAATGAAGGACAATGTATTGTAAGTGTTAGATATCTGTCCTTCGCCAATATTCAACCCGATACCATTAAAAGCTTCTCCCGACCCGGAAACAAGTAGTTTTTTACCGTCAGGTGAAAAAGACGCACCTCCGGCAAATGACTGGTCTATCCATAGTGTATCAGCTTTCATTGTGGCGAGATCCAGTTTCAACAGAGTGGATTTACGGAATGGACGTTCTGTTATAACTTCATCTGAAAAAGAAATTAGTATCTGTTTCGAATCGGGACTGATATCGCTAAGCCATGTGGAATGCGAACCAAAAGTCAGTTGCTGGCTAAATCCGGATACCAGATCGTATTTATGGATAAACGACCGGTTAGTATACCCCGGCTGCCTGTCTTCCGGTGATTTCAATAGCTTTAAGTCACTTTTGCTCTCTTCTCCTTTTTCCTGTTTGGAATAAAACAAAACTCTTTCGTTGGGTGCTATTTGGATATATTGATCCGGTATATTTTTAGCTAAGGTACTTTCTTGCATCGTTGCCGGATCTATTGTTATCAGGTTTACACCCTCTTCTGTTTTTGATATATAAAACAGCTTTTCGCTCTTAGGCATCCAGCTCAATTGTCTTTTCGCTCCGTCGGTGTCTATCAAAACCGAACTTTTAGCCTTTATATTGTATAGTTCTGTGGTAGATGATCCTTTCTCTCCAAATGTATTCCTGTATGATATTAATATATATTGTCCTTCGGGTGAAATACGGATATTCGTTACACGTTTGCCCAGCATCATATCTGTAAAATTAACAAGGCGTTTGTCCGAGTTCGAAAAAGAAAAGACTGTTAACGAATCGTTTTTCTCGTTTTCTATCTCCACCTTAAATGTAGGAGGTACATCTTCTTTCAGTGTTGTTATCGGTTCGTCTTTGCCTGTAACTATCATTTTTATTACAACCTGACTTTGTTCCGGATATGGGGTAAGTGAAGCCGTAACAGATTTTTTATCGTTACGAAATGTTTTTTCTTCAGTCGCTTTTGTTGCGGCCAATTTTCCATCCACATATATTTCCATCATATTGGGTGTGGTTACTTTCAAGGTACCTTTTGCATACCTGTCTGTACTTACATTAAAAGCAAATAACTGTATGGTGGTATTTTTATCCGCTGGTTTTTCAGGAAAGAAATAACCTGCCGTATCGGCTTTTAAAGGCCTTACAAAAGCCTCTCGCCCCGGAATGGACAAGGACATCTTCAGCATGTCTTTTTCACTGAATTTTTCACCTTTTAGATTCAGGCTATCTACTTTGAAAGGCTGCACAACAGTTACCGGAGTCGCAGCATATATCTGCGGTAAAGACTGTTTTTTCTGAGAAAAGGTATTTCCCGAAACGATCAATAAAAGAAATGAGATAAATAACTTCGTATTCATGTTAGATTGTTTTAGTTCCCCATCTTGCAAAGGTATAAATTATGTTATCAGTAATAAACACAAAATCTTAGTATTCTATAAATATTAATGATATATTTTTTCTTTCTCTTTGTCATGCTGACGAAGGAAGCATCTGGTGCCTGTTAAGGCTGGGATCCTTCGTTTCACTCAGGATGACAAAAATATATCAATAAATTATTTTTGTTGCTTAAGTTTTATAAAATATTTATTTATAGAACTTAAAGTAGAAATAAAAACGCACTGTTCATGGATCAGGGCAACCCGTCAAAAAAATGAAGAATGAATTGAATTATCAATCGCCGAAGCGAAGGCGAGGCAAAATCGGCGGAGCCAAAAGTGAAACATTGTCCGGCGCTGGTTTTATCTATAGATGTAGTGATAATTAGATAATTAGATAATTTGAAAATTTGAAAATGAGTGTGGAGTTTGTTACTTTTTGAAAACAGTTACGAGTAGACGAGATACGAGGTACAAGTTGTTGACTGATGACTGATAACTGTAGAGGTTTGTTACTTTTTAGTTAAACAGTTACGAGTAGACGAGATACGAGGTACGAGTTGTTGACTGTTGACTGTCGCACGTCATTGCGAGGGTTCGCCCGAAGCAATCCATTAATAATCAATACTCTGGATTGCTTCACTCCTGTTGGCTCCGCCGATTTTCAATTCGCAATGACGAAAAGGCCTTGCTTACTGATAACTGTTGACTGATGACTGTAGTAGTTTGTTACTTTTTAGTTAAATTCTGGTTTGTCATGCTGACGACAGGAAGCATCTCCTATTTCTCGGGGATTTGGATCCTTCCCCGCGGTCAGGATGACAAAGAGGATAGCCGCGCGAGCAAAGGCTATCGACTAACGGCTAAAAAATAACTGTATAAGTTTGTTACATTTTAGTTAAAAAAGCAGGAGTCAAAAAGTTCTGAGCGCTCACTACTGACTACTGACTACTGACTACTGACTACTGTTTACTGATAACTGTAGAGGTTTGTTACTTTTTAGTTAAATTCTGGTTTGTCATGCTGACGACAGGAAGCATCTCCTATTTCTCGGGGATTTGGATCCTTCCCTGCGGTCAGGATGACAAAGAGGATAGCCGCGCGAGCAAAGGCTATCGACTAACGGCTAAAAAATAGCTGTATAAGTTTGTTACATTTTAGTTAAAAAGATACGAGTAGACGAGATACGAGGTACAAGTTGTTGACTGATGACTGATAACTGTAGAGGTTTGTTACTTTTTAGTTAAATTCCGGTTTGTCATGCTGACGACAGGAAGCATCTCCTATTTCTCGGGGATTTGGATCCTTCCCTGCGGTCAGGATGACAAAGAGGATAGCCGCGCGAGCAAAGGCTATCGACTAACGGCTAAAAAATAACTGTAGAAGTTTGTTACATTTTAGTTAAAAAAGCAGGAGTCAAAAAGTTCTGAGCGCTCACTACTGACTACTCACTACTGACTACTGACTACTGTTTACTGATAACTGTAGAAGTTTGTTACTTTTTAGTTAAATTCTGGTTTGTCATGCTGACGACAGGAAGCATCTCCTATTTCTCGGAGATTTGGATCCTTCCCTGCGGTCAGGATGACATGCGACAGTAAATATTTTAGATTACTTGATATAATAAATACATGAACAAAATGAAAGTGAAACTTACGATTATTATACTGCTGCTCACAGCTTATGCAGGGACAGTTTCCGCGCAAGTAACGATCGGCGAAGGTACAGCTCCCCAGAGTTTTTCTGTACTGGAGATTTCCACCAATCTTACAAAGGGTGGGCTTCGCCTGCCGCAGTTATCTACCCAAGAGCGCAATGACTGGCGCGACTACTTTTTAGGGACAGCCACCGGCAACCCTGTAAATCCATCGGGGAGCGGAGTCACCGCCACCGAGCTGGCGAACGCTCCGGGGCTTGTCATCTACAATACCGACACCGGTTGTATGGAATATTGGAACAAACAGAAATGGATTTCACTCTGTGAAGACTTGATTGACCCCGGAACTTTGCCTTCCGGTTCGGGTACGTTCACCGGCAGAACCATCTTCGATATAGCGCAGGGTAACGATGACGTTAACGGCAAACTGACCGCCCACAAGCTCTATTATAGTACCGATTTTGCGCAGACAGTAGAACAGGATGCGACAGACGAGACGGTAGACGGGGTGCCAACAACGGTGACAGAACCAGATCCAAGTGGCGCCTGGCTTTACTCGGGCAGACAAGTGTACACCTTCGTGTGCCAAATGATTCAGAATGGCAATTTATTACCAACTCCACCCTGAATCCCAAAACACAAGCTCCCGGCGCTTTCGACAGCGATGACGCAAATAACTTTAGTAATGGATGGAGATTCGGGACGTCTATATATTTTCCTGCTGCAGGTCGGCGTAACAACCCAGAAGGCAAGTTAGATGCCAGGGGAAACCGAGCTGCTCTATGGAGTAATAAAAGAGATGGAATTAATACCATAAGATTTTCAGCAACCAAAAGTTCAACCGATCTAAATGTAGCAACCTTAAAGTACTGGTTATTAGCATGTTGCATAGCAAAGTAACTATATAACTACGTCTGATTTCAATTCTCCTCCTGCTTTTAATGCGGGAGGAGTTTAATCGACGATGCCGTAACCGATAAAGGAGGGTGTGTCTAAAGTATGATAGTGCTGTTCTACTTTTGACACACCCTCTTTCATATTATAGTTTTGTCGAGTATCATTTGATATCTTTATTCATTAAGATGTTGTCTTTACTGACAAACTCAACAAAATCTTCCGCAGAAGGATGTCCGGCAAACGGAGCATAAAAATGGCCCGGCATATTTCTTTCCCAGGCATTGCGCCAGAATAGTACCCATGCTATTTTATGCTGACTGATCAAAGGATATACTACTTGTGTAAAATAGGTAGAATCAGGTATCGATTCCATTCCTGTTTCCCCGATAGTCGGTATTTTATCCGATTTTAAGGCATATCCTGTCACTATTTTCAAATTACGTTCCATGGCCTCTTTATATTTCAGGATAGCCATAGAGTCTTTTCCGGGTACGTAGCTATCATAACCTACAATATCTACATATTCATCACCCGGATAGCGTTCTAAGAAATGAGCCTCATCTTTTATTTCTGACGGAGAGTAAGCATATAGTAAATTATGCACATTCTTTTTATCCCGGAGGTACTCAACTGTCATTATCCACAGTTGCTTATATTCATCGGGAGTACATTGCTCATTGCCCCACCAGAACCAATTACCGGTATGTTCGTGATACATACGGAAAACGACCGGAATATATTTACCATCCTTATCTTTCAGGTCAAGGAAAAAACCGGCTACCTGATCCAGCCATGTCAAATATTTTGCATGATTAGAACCTTTCGGCAGAATAGTACGTACAACAGAATCCTGTTTACAATCCCAAGCAGTGTTCCCTGTCACAATGTTATCACCATGCCAACTGGCTGTAGTAATACCACCCCGCGCGTATGTATCCCTGATATACTGCTTCATATCACTGAAATAGATAGAATCGAGATTAAATTCCGCGCCAATCTCTACATGACCTAACTCCCACCCTATTACAGCAGGATAGTCACCTGTCACATCTTTAACATCGGAGCGTCCGGCCTCTTTATACCATGCATGACCATAGGCTAATGCATCTTGATGACCAAGCATTATACCTCGATCTAAAGACTTAAACAATTTATTGTACAGGTCAACCGTTTCTTTAGTTGCATCCTTGTCAATAGGTTGTTTCATTTCTGTCAAAATTTCTTTTTGCTTACAAGCTGCAAAGCCCGCGATTAACATTAATATAAATAAGCCTTTTTTCATATCTGTTTATTTTACTGTAAATGCTATCTTATTTGCGGCATCATCTGATGAAGAGCCTACCTGAAACACGAAATCACCTGGTTCTACAACACGTTTGTTATCCAGATTGATGAAAGATAGATCATTTACATTCAGTTTAAATGTAACAGTCTTTGTTTCCCCCGCTTTCAATGTTATCTTTTCAAACCGGCGAAGTCTTTTCACATCAGGAACCAGCGAAGCATATAAATCACTTGAATACAACTGAACAACTTCTTTCCCTTCTCTATTTCCTGTATTTGTTACATCAATAGAAATCAAAATATCTTCATTCGAACCAAGAGGCAATTCCGCTTTGTTTATTCTCGGATTAGAGTATGCAAATGTTGTATAGCTAAGACCATAGCCAAAAGGATACTCAAAATTATAGTCACCTTCATAGTTGTAAGCGGCATCTGTATTTACTTGTTCCTCTGCGTATTTATGATAATACGGAACCAATGAATTCGGGAATGCCGGATAGGTATACGGTAATTTTCCGGATGGATTTACATCTCCCGCTAAAATGTCAGCTAGTGCATCTGCACCATAAACTCCCGGTAAATAAGTTTGTACAATAGCATCTAATTTTGAAGAAAACTTGGAAATAAGGCGCGGACGTCCTTCGCTTAAAACAAGGATAACTTTTTTATTGAACTTAAGCATTTCCTGAGCCAATTCTGTTTGCAGTTCATTCAGATACAGATCGTTCAAGTCGCCCGGTTTCTCACAATATGAGTTTTCACCCAGACAAAGCACAATATAATCCACATTTTTAGCTGCTGCGATAGCCTCATCAAACTTATCTTTATGCTCGGTATCCCACTTTGTTTCGTTTGTATAACTTACACCCGGAACATAAGAAACATTTTCCTTACCAAACTTAAGTTGTATCGCATCTAATAAATTATGATACCGGCTCGCAAATTCATCTATCTTCTCGCCTTGCCAGGAGAAAGTCCATCCCCCATTCAAAGAACGTTTACTTACTGCATTAGGTCCTGTAATAAGAATTTTCGTACCCTTTTTCAACGGTAAAACATTTCCTGCATTCTTTAATAGAGTAATACCATCTGCCGCGGCATCGTATGATGCTTGTTGATACGCTTTTGAATTAAATTCCGGGTAATCTTTTCGGTATGTATTCGGTACATCAAATAAGTTCAGTTTTAGCTTTAAAGCTACTACTCTCGTCGCCGCATCATCAAGACGGGACATCGGCACTTGTCCTTCATTTACAAGTTCTGTCAAGAGCCGGCAATATTCTTCGTAAGCAATTGGAATCATTGACATGTCAATTCCTGCATTGATTCCCACTTTGATAGCTTCTTTTATCGAAGTAACCATTTTGTCGCGACTATATAATTTGTTAATGTCTTCCCAATCGGTTACAATCATTCCCTGAAAACCCATCTCTTTGCGAAGTAATGTTGTCAACAGTTCGTAACTGGCATGTACAGGTACATTGTTTATAATACCCGAGTTTATCATCACTGTATGTACGCCGGCATCAACAGCTGCCTGAAATGCAGGAACATGATATTCGCGCAATACATTATCAGGGATATAGGACGGAGTACGGTCTTTCCCGCTGATAGGCGCCGAATAACCGAGGAAGTGCTTCATACATGCCGCTACTTTGTGTGGATTACCTATATTATTATCATCACCTTCATATCCTTTAATTAATTCACGGCCAAAAACAGATCCGACATAAGGGTCTTCCCCAAATCCTTCGTACTGACGGGGAAAACGAGGATCAAGGCCTAAATCGAGTACCGGAGAAAAAGTCCAGGGCACATTACTGGCACGGGTTTCATATGCTGTTATTTCTCCCATTTTGCGGGCATGTGCAGGATTCCATGAAGCTGCCACAGTTATTTCCTGAGGAAACATCGTGGATCCGGCTGTATAAGTAGCACCATGAATCTGATCCAATCCATAAATAATAGGTACTTTAACACGGGTCTCATTCATTGCCACGCTTTGCATCTGTTCCACAGCCTTGGTCCACCATTCCGGCGTACGGGCACGAGTATTCGGAGAATTCAATATAGAACCTACGTGATATTTTACGATAGCTTCGCGAAGCTTATCCATGTCTACTTCCAGTGTACTGGCCGGAGGTGTATCCTTCCCTTTAGTAACCAGATCAATACTTATTTGAGCTGTTTGCCCAACTTTTTCAGCGAGTGTCATTTTCGACACTATTTCTGCTGCTTTTTTATTTATTTCATCATTTTTCTGGGCTGTTAGTCCTGACGAAACCCCTAATACAGTAGCCATTATTACAAGTGCTTTTTTCATGTTTCTCAATTTAACAAATTTGCATATGGATGCAAATATAATCTTTTTATTACACGCTCATTATTCGATATCAAAATGTTCGATCATCTCCATGCACATACGACCATTATGATAAGGACATTTCCAAAACCCTGCTTTATCGTCTTCATTATTTATTGTATTATCCGGCAAACGGCTCCAGTGCCATTCTCCATTTTCCTTATCAACGATCATGTTTTGAATATAATTCCATATACGGGCAGCTTTTTCTTTGTATATAATATTTTGCGAATTTTTATAAGCATACATAAATCCGACTACAGCTTCTGCCTGTACCCACCAATGACGTTCTTTATCCAGATGATTCGCGTCTTTTTCATAAATCATACTGCCATCAGCTTCAAGGCCTTCCGAAGCGATATTAGCTATATCAAGCGAAATAGACGTAATCTCGGCCAATATTTTTTTATCGCCCAATATCTCCGCAGCCTCGAAAAGCAACCACGAAGCCTCTATATCATGTCCATACGATACGGCAGACGATTTCACATCCCATTGTTCGTCAAAGAACAAGTTGAGATGTTTTGTCTTTTTATCTAATATTTTTTCTTTAAAAACATTTATCAAACGTCTTTGAGCCTTCTCCAATTGTTCATCTTTCCAAATACGACAAAGATTAGCATACGGCTCTAACACATGCAAATGCGTATTCATCGTTTTCTTCTCATTGGCATCTTTCTCACTCAGGCGCATATCATCTATAGGCTCCCAGTCCCGAGTAAAGGCTTCCAGATAGCCACCTAAATCATTATCATGGCATTTCTCTATCATATAAAAGAACTCTTTAGCTAATTCCAATGCATATATATTTCCTGTCGCTCTGTAAAATTCAGAAAATCCATACAATGCAAAGCCCTGTGCATAAGTCTGTTTCTTCGTATTTACAGGATTTCCCTTATAATCCAACTCCCAATAGACGCCTCCATATGTTTTATCTATAAAATAAGTTACAATATAATCGAACGCCCGCTGAGCTATTTTCAAATACTTTGGATTTCGCAAAATCCGGTATGCAGATGAAAATGTCCACAGAATACGAGCATTCAGTATAGCCCCTTTATTGGCTCGCGGATACAATACATTATTGCCGTCTATCTGTCCATAGAAGCCACCATGTTCCTTATCTTGCATCTTTTCTATCCAAAAGGATAGTATATTATTTTCAAGTTCCTCTTTAAATCCGTACATATCTCCTATTGATTTTCCAATTTATCAGATCTGCGTTTTTCCAGTTCGGCTGTCACCTCTTTTACTTTCTTTTCTGTCAACGGATAAAAATACATGCCAATGAATGCCAATAAACAACATATAGCCGGAATTAAACTAATCATCAGACGCTCGCCAAAAATAGTTTCAGTGCTTTGTTGTGCCAAATCAGGATTGTATTTGAATATAAATAATATCCATCCTGTAAGTGCAGCTCCCAAAGCCCAACCTAATTTTTGGGACATGGACGACGAAGAGAATATCAAACCCGAAGTTCGACGATCCGTCTTTAACTCCTGATAGTCTACAATATCAGCAAACATACTCCAAAGCAAAGGCAACACATAACCGGCACAGAGTGAAATCAGGGTTTGCAATAACAATATCCAAACCAAATGATTAGGCACAAAGAAGAATATAATGCTAAGTATAGCAGCTCCTGCCATTGCAATCATATAAGTCCTTCGCTTTCCGTATTTTGCAGATAAAGTAGGTGCTAAAATAACTCCGACAAGATTAGCTGCCTGTCCGATCAAAAAATAGATAGTAGTCATATCCCAACCTGTAAGTGGCATCTTATACGTTACATGAACAAAATCTCTGAAATAGTAAATAGCAACCCCATCACGTACAGCATTAAATAGCAATGCAGCAAGCCCGGTTGCTACTAATATCCACCAAGGAGCATTATAAAAAAGATTTTTCAAGTCTTGTTTTACAGAAGTATCTTCTTCTTTATTTACAGGCTCAACACGCTCGCGTGTCCACTTGAAGCAAAAGAAAAATAGTATAGTACAAATTATACCAATAGTAGCCACACCCAATGTCCAGCCAACAGGAGAAGTACTGACTGTTGTCTCCACTGCTTTTTCTACGGCTTGAACTCCTTCTGTATCAAAAGCTTTTGCATAACCATCGATAAGTGGCTGTAGCAGCATAAATGTAATAAAGCTACCGATAAATGCAAACGACATACGATATGACGAAAGTATATTCCGTTCCTGCGGATCAGGTGACATTACTCCCAACAAAGATGCATAAGGTACATTGATGAGAGAGTATACTATCATCATTAGCGAATAGGTAACATATGCATATACCAGCTTACCCGTAGCTCCAAAATCAGGAACAAAGAAAGTAATAACGCCCATTACGGCAAAAGGTATAGCAAACCATAATATATAAGGCCGGTATCTACCCCACCGGGTTTTGGTGCGGTCGGCTGCAATACCAACAAATAAATCGAAAAAAGAGTCCCATACCCGGGCAACCAAGAACATCGTTCCGGCAGCGGCAGCCGTTATTCCGAAAACATCGGTATAAAAAAACAACGAGTACATTCCGAATATTTTCCAAAACATAGATGACGCCATGTCTCCGAAACCATAGCCGACCTTCTCTTTTAACGAAACTTTATTTGTATTCATGGTATTTATATATTATGTCAATTCTCAGGTTTTATTTTTTTTCCAGATTTTTCTTTATTAATGCCGTCAATGTTTCAACAGATGTTGCCGAGCGATAACCATCAGATACCGTATTAAAACAATAATCTAACAAGCGGTCGACCGACGATACAGCTACATGCATACGAGTGTCGCAAGACGCGTAATAAAGATATACCGTACCATCGTCATCTGCAATCCAACCATTAGTAAACAACACATTGGATACATCCCCCACACGTTCTTCTCCAAGAGGAGCCATTAAATGTCCTGCCGGCTCTGCGATCAACTTATCAGGTTGTTCCAAATCTGTAACATAAAGATAGATAACATATCTCAATCCGGCGGCACAGGCACGAACACCATGTGCCAAATGAAGCCAGCCTTTAGACGTTTTTATAGGATGAGGCCCCTCTCCGTTCTTCAATTCTTTGATTGTATGATAGTAACGGAAATTAATTATCTTTTCGTCCTTTACTTCTGCATTTGTTATATCATCAACTAACGCCCAGCCTATTCCACCACCACTTCCGGCATCGATGAATCCATCCTGAGGCCGGGTATAAAGGGCATATTTACCATTTACAAATTCAGGATGAAGGACAACATTGCGTTGCTGGCTTTTTGTTTTAAGGTCGGGAAGGCGTTCCCAATTGATTAAATCTTTTGTACGTGCAATACCCGCTGCCGCAACAGCAGACGATAAATCTCCGGCAGGAGCATTCGGATCTTTACGCTCGGAACAGAACACTCCATAGACCCAACCATCCTCATGAGCCGTCAGGCGCATATCATATACATTCGTATCAGGATTGTCTGTTTCGGGCATTATTACAGGATAATTCCAAAAGCGAAAATTATCTATCCCGTTCGGACTTTCGGCTATGGCAAAGAAGGATTTACGGTCGTTTCCTTCCACACGCACAGCCATTATATATTTACCGTTCCACTTTATAGCGCCTGCGTTAAATGTACCATTAATGCCGAAACGCTCCATAAAATACGGATTCGTTTCGGGCGATAGATCATATCTCCAAAAAACAGGAGTATGACCTGCTGTTAACACTGGATTTTTATATCGTTCGAATATACCATTACCCGGTAATATCGGCTCATTCTTCAATGCTACCAGTTGCTCATATTCTGTTGTAACAGCCGCAAGACGTTTCTTAAAAAGCTCATTCATCGTACTATGTATTTTTAGGTTTTTCTATTATTTAGTATTCTTCCTTTTATTATTTCAATTGTTCGGCATAATTTTTTATTACTTTGATTGTAGGGTCTGTATCGAATACAGAGTTCAATCCCTGTTCCTCCTGAGAGGGATCACCTACATAATCATCCCACGGTTTCCAAAACTCATGAACCGGACGCCCATATCCACCCCAAGCCCAGAAGTTACATCCGGCCAAATTTCCTCTTTCTTTGGCTGACGCAACTATCTGCGTAAATATATTTGAATAATATTTATCACGGGCAGTAACCGGGTCGTCAAGTGTATATTTATGATTATCACGCGGAAAACCAAATTCTTCTATTGTTATCGGCTTATTCAATTTCTTAGCAATAGCAATATGGTCTGCGATATATTGATTTGTTCTAATAATAGCAGTATCGACCGACTCCCTTATCTTAGTTATATCAATCCAACTCCAATTCTTCGGCCAGATATGTATAGTCAGATAATCTACATTAGGATCAGCGTGTATGTCTCCATATAACGTCATATCACCTTCTGAACCCATTAAGCCTTCATTTCCGGTCGAGATAAGATGATTCGAATCCAGCGAACGTATTAAGGCAGTAACCTCTCTCATCCATTTTACAAAAGCCGGCTTGCCTTCGTCGCTGAATACGCGCGGCTCGTTACCCACCTGCCACGACATGATGGCCGTATCATCGATATATTTTTTGCCTGTATATCTATTGGTACGCGTTATTACATGTTTTACATGATTCAGGAACATTTCATGACAACTGTCGCAACCGGCATATTGGGCCACATGTTTCACAAACACAGGCCAGTCGTATACTCCTTTTTCAGGAACGTTTCCTTTTCCTGCCCACTCGAGATACTGTCCATATCCCCCACTCCATTCCCAACTGTTGTTGATGAACAATACCGCATGCATATCACGCTTATCCAATTCGGCCATAAAGAAATCCAGACCATCAAAAATAGTATCATTATACACTCCGGGAGCGGTTTGCAATGTTGGTCTTATTTTAACTTCCTGCCCGGCAACGCCATCTGCTCCAACGAGCACACGAAGATTTGTTATGCCGTTTTCTTTCATAAAATCGAGTTCTTTGAGCAGACGATCCCGATTTCCACCTTCTCCGGTAGAACCCAGTATCGCTCCATACCAATAGTTTGTACCGATGAAGTAATAAGGCTTATCGCCTATTACGAAATGTCCGTCCTTTTGCTTAACAAAAGCGGGTTCACCAGATGTTTGATTCGTCTTTTTATGAGTACAAGAAATTGTAAATAAAGCCATTACTGCAAAAAGAATTAGTTTTCCCATTATATATTTCTTTTTATTTTCAAGAATTTACTTAATATTCAGTTTTTCTTTAAAGAAAGCCTTTGCAGCCTCATTATATTCTTTACCGACACTATGTCCAAACTCGGGGAAGGCCATCCATCTTTTTTCTGATTTTACCTGATTGTACGCAGCAAAATTGATATGTGGCGGACAAACATTATCCTGCACCCCGATGCCCATAATCAGAGGGCACTCTATCCATTGTGCCAAATTCTTTATATCGAAATATGTAAGCAGGCTATAAATATCTTCCCATTTTGCGTCCGGATGATTGTTCATATAAAAATCGAAATCACTCTTCGGCCAAGGCGCTATTTTGAAGTAATCAGGATAATCGGACAAGAACGGGATGCTGGGAGCAGCTACTTTAACCCTCTTATCGAGGGCGGCCGCCACGAAAGATAATGCACCACCCTGGCTGCCACCACGTACAGCAATCTTATCGCTATCTATTTCAGGACGACTGCATACAAAATCCAGAGCCCGTACCACATCGAGAAATGCTCCCCTGTAATAATAGTCATCCTTATTATCCAGTCCGTAAGTAATCCATGTGCCAAAGCGGTTTGTAGGCTGATTCAAAGCTTGTCCCCTGATAGACAAGACAAAGTAAGCAAAGGCATCCCACCATCGATTTGGCGGATAAGGTTGCGAGCCATAACCCATATATTCCACAATTACAGGATGTTTCCCTTCCCTCTTAGGTTTAGCATAATATCCCCTTATCAGCTCGTTACCAAACGATTTCATTTCTACCAGATAGACATCGTAATCTATTTCAGAGTATTCAGGAACCAACGTCAGTTTATAATCGGGTGCTATCTTTGCCAACTCTTTTAAGTTATTATCCCAGAAAGCTTTAAAATCTTCTTTGGTATCAATTGGCGAATCTATTTTTTCAGGTTCATAGCCTACATTGAATTTCTTCTCACAAAGTAGTTCATCGTTACGCTTAAACTTTACTGTATATCGGTAAAATCCGGGAGTCGGACCGGTTAATGCATACGATCCGGTATATGTGGTTTTAGCTTTTAGTTCTATATTTAAAGAATCTGATTTTACAGGGCGATAATCATCGGTGGTAAAGCTTACTACCAGTTGTCCCTCTACATCCCATAAATTTTTGTTTTCTAAATTTACGGTTATTTTAATAGGATCGGGAGACATGAAAATATAATCGGAATCGGCAACTGCAACATTTAACAATAATTTATCTTTCGTCTGTGCTGTAGAAATACTTAACCTAGCCCCTTCAAGAAAACCTCCAAGGTTCCATCCGTCATGGAATTTCACAGCTATAACATTATCTCCCGTAAGATTTATATCTCCTTCCGATACAAGGTAATTACGTTCGCCATCGTGATACCCGCTGTAGTTATCCGGAAATTCTCCCGTTTTTCCAACCAGTTTCCCATTAAGATATACTTCATCCGTTGCAGCCAATCTTCCTAAATGAAGCATTGCTGCACCTTGTTTTTTTATACCGTCTTTTAAACTGTCTGACAATTGTATGCTTTTACGATACCAACCGAAACCATTATCCGGAGATTGACCTTGATCTTTTAATAATTTAGAAGAGAGTACATCCACCCATCCTGAATCATCATAGCCAACATTCATCCAAAGGCTATCTTTACCTTCTCCGGCACGAAACTTCCATGTATCAGTATAAACTTCACTTAGAGTATCTGTAATTTCAGCAACTTGCGATTTACAGGAAAATGATGTAATTAAAGTGAAAAATAAAATATAGTTTAGAATATTTCTTTTCATGGTAATATATTGAATATTGTACGATACAAATTTATCAGTATCCAGTTATGATAACAAATACTATTTTAACAAAACACTATACTTTCTTACTAAAATAAATGAGTAAAAAAGCTATAATATATAATACTTTTTTGTCAAATTCATTCTTTTAATAAGCCCTTAACAAGCATGCCCCATTCTTTAAGATCATTTTCGGCCCACCCGCTGACAGGGGATGAATCATCTTTTATCATAGAGCATGTTTCATTTTTGCCGGATACAGACCATGCTACCCAAGTAAAATTGTTTTTAGCCATCCATTCTACCCAGTTATTCCATTCCTGATGATTAATAGGCCTGTCTCCGGTAGCTTCCATACCTGCACATTCCGAAACGAATATCGGGAGGCCTTTTTGTAAAGCATAACCGGCACGGGTACGAAGTTCCTGTTTATGTGTCGCCGCATAAAAATGTAAGGTATACATTATATTATCATATCCTATTATCGGATTATCTGCCGCCAAATGAATATCCTGATCCCAATGGGGAGTTCCAACAAGGATTATATTTCTTTGGTCAATAGCCCTGATGGTCTTGATTAATTCTTCGGAATACGATTTTACTTCTTGCCAAGATATACGTTCGGGCTCATTAAATATTTCATAAATGATATTCGGATAATCCTTATATTTATTCGCTACCCGCATAAAAAATTCTTTGGCTTCTTCCATTCTTACATTGTGGCTGTGCCAATCAATGATTACGTACATTCCATTTTTGATGGTAGCATCAACTACATTGTCGAGACACTTGTTAGCTAAAGAAGGATTATCTGTATATGCACCATCGGGTTCTACACCTATTGCAGCACGAACAAGGTTGCAGCCCCAATCGTTCTGCAACCACGTTATTGTAGACTCATTGTAGAATTGAGACCACCAATTGTGCCACCCTAAACTAACACCTTTCATTACTAAAATTTTACCATTTTCATCTATCAATGAAGTCCCTTTGACTGATAACCATCCATGTTTATCAACAAATGTTTCTATTTTATTTTCTGATGGTTGAGTCTCTGCACAGGCCGTAGGAAAAGAAAGCATATACAATATCCCTATAAAATATAATATTCTTACAAACATGGTTTTAATAGATTAAATGGTTATAATTAGAACTCTTATCTATAAAATAAAATCGTTTATTTATTTTAAACTCGGCATCATATCGCGTGTTATTACCTTATCCGAGTTAAAAGCATTTATCCAGAATTCCTTTGTCGCATGCATATGAACGGACTCGTCTGTTGCATCGTAATCGTACCAAGGCATGAACCACGACCATTTAGCTAAAGCATTCCATTGATCGGCAATATTGGCTACATTGCCACATTCCGACAGAGTTACCATTTTGTTGGGATGTAGCTTACGTATACTTCTATACTCACTATATAAGCTCGATGCATCCGTATTATTATAAATATCCCGTCCGATAATATCTACATAAGTATCTCCCGGATACCAGCTTTCGTCTCCGGTCTCAGTAGTCCAAACCCATATGAGATTATTGATGCCCTTCGTTTTAAATGTATCAAACATCATAATCCACAATTTCTTATAAGCATCTGATCCTTTCGCTCCCCACCAGAACCAACCTCCTGCCGCCTCATGCAAGGGACGCCAGATAACAGGAACGTTCTTAGCCTGTAATAGCAATAAATAATCAGCTATCTTATTCAAATCACTTTTCACCTGCGTATTCTCATATGTACCGTCTGTTACAGCCTTTGTAACGTCGAATGAAGTGCCATCCGTGTAAAAAGCATATTCTGAACTACCCTCTGATGCAGGAACATTCCAGTGCCACATAATACTTACCAGGCCATTATTGTTCCACCAATTTTCTACAACGGTAGTATTGCTATAATCTATCCAGCTTGCAGGAGAAGCGTAATGATGAACATAATCGAACGTATTCAGCGCGGGATATTTCCCTGTCCAACGATATACGCGATCGGCTTCTTCCGTATTCCAGTTTACTCTGGCCATGGCTCCCGAAATAATATTACTTCTATACTTTTCCATAAGGAAATTATATACCTTTTGCGCTTGGGAGGAAGCATTCTGCGTTACCAGAGTCTTTGTTATTTCAGGTACCGCTCCTGCTTTAAATTTAACAATAATATCTTCCTGATTCAGTATACCCGGAACACCTTTAATGGTACCTTTCGGTATAGTTAATGTATAATCTGTATTATCTTCCATATCATCTATAGCGAGCGTTAAGGTATTTTCAGACAAAGAAGAACCGGTAATAACAGCTCCCGGTAACTGAATTTTTGACAAGTCGACTGTAACCTCTCTATCAAAAACCAGTCTTACACCATCGGAAAACGGAGATATACTACCACCTGAAGCCGGATCTGTAGAGATCAGAACAGGAGGTTCCGTATGTTTTTGTTCTCCTGTTACATCATAATCATCCTGACAGGAAAGAAATACAAATGAAACAGATAGTAGCATTAACAGTTTTATCGTAGTTTTATATTGTTCTATTTTCATAAATAGCAATATTTTAGTATTGATTGGGCTTTTATGAAAAAGCCCAATCAATAGATATAATTAATTAATTTTATGATAGCGGATATTATCTACGCAGAATCCGGTAAAATCGGACCCATTAATCCATGTCGCCATCCCCCATTCTCCACCACTTGCTGGCGTCGGATCCGATAGATCACTCCATGCAGTTAATGGGATCGTTATAGTCTTCCATTCTCCTCCTGTTGTCCAGACACTGTCACTCTCATCTAGCAGATACGGAAGAATGTTAACGACTTTACCACTAAACATCAAACGAACTTCAGATCTTCCTGTAGCAGGAGCCGGAACATCGGTTTTCAAACGAACATCTATTTTTACTGCATAATTGGATTTTCCGGAAACCGAAGGATGAGTCATCCAGTTTTCGGCAAACCACCAATAATCTGTACCCCATGTAGCTGCAGTAATTTCATAGTATTTACCGGATATACCACCCGTAGAACTTTCCTGCCCTACACCATTCCAACGTCCGTCATTGGCTAATCCATTCTCGAAATCGAAGATTATCAAAGAAAGATCTGTAACCGGATCTGTACCTGTAATTGTAATCGTATTGCCGGAATAGAATGTATCACCACTATAATTAACCATTTTGACAGTATAAATACCCGGTACTACGGAAGCTGGCACTGTAAAGGTTACTGATGTAGCTGTACGTGAAGAATATGATGTTACCTTAACTGTGCCTACATAAAACGCTTCCACAGTATTCAAGTTTGTCCCTGTTAACGTGATATCACTGCCCGGCTTAGCACTTGCCGGCATAGAAGCTATAACCGGATTTGAAGAAGGTGTTACATTCAAAGACACTGAAGATGTCACACTTGCATTGTTTACCAGGGTCAATTTCACAGTTCCACTGGTCGCTGTAGTAGGTACTGTAACCTCGAATGATGTCGGGCTTGTAGGTGTAATGTCAACAGAGACATTTCCGCCAAACGTAACCGAACGCACCAAATCTAAATTAGTACCGGTAATAGTAATATCATTACCTGCTACCAGACTTGTTGGCGTGATATTTGTTATAGCAGACTTAACTGTAGTATAAGCAGCCTCTACTGTCTTTCCTGAATTTGTGTTCAATACCAAATTTCCATCAGCAGCTTCAACAGGAACATTTATCGTAATTTGGCTCACTGTTTTTGACACCACATCCACAGCATTTTCTACATTAGGAAAATTGATGTTAGCTACCAGATCCAAATTCGTCCCTTTTATAGTCAACAGTGTACCTCCTTTTACAGGATTAGGCAACACAGATGTAACAGTCGGCAACATCATGGTTATGGCACCTGCGTTAGTTTCAAGTCCGGAATAAGCGACAAGAAGAACATCCCCATCCTGAGTATTTTCAGGCACAGTGATTTTTATTTCTGCAAGATCGGCATATGGATTTTCCGCAGGAGGAACTGTAATTTCCAAATTTGATGACAGTTTTACTTTTTCAACCAATTGAAGATTTACACCTTTGATGGTTAGTTCTGTACCGGCTTTGATTGTTGCCGGCAAAATTGATGTAACAGAAACCGAAGCTACAGTTAAATCTGTCTCTGTATACACCAGAATCGGGATTTCTGCGCCGTTAGATAATGCAATCTTGCCTGTTTGAGCACCAAGTGGAACTTTCACCGTAAATTTATCGCGAGGATAACTTCCATTTTCTTCTCTATCCAACGAAACTACAACATTATCTGTGAACACAACTTCACGGATCAGGTTTAGATAGTCCCCTTCAAATGTCAGTTCATCTCCGGCCTTGACAGAAGTCACATTTTCTGTTCCTGTCTTATAGAACTTAGTAATAGTGATAGGTTCTGACAAAGTCAGCTTAGTCTTAGTTGTTATATCGCCATCAGGAGTTTTCAGTATAATATATCCGGGGACAACATTTTGCGGCAATTTAATAACAATTTCGCCATTAGAAACCTGTGTTATTTCTTTCACAGAAATTTCATTGGGAAGTATGATCTCCGTTACTTTGTCCAGATTGCTACCAAGAAAGCGAAGTTCACCCCCTCGTAAAGCCGGACTTGGACCAAAAGCGTCCAGATGCACACTGTTGTCATCATCCTTACTACAACTTGAGAAACACCCCAAAGCCACAACAATAAGAAGTAATGTACAATATTTTATTATATTCTTTTTCATAGTTATTTAGGCTTATTTATATTTTACAATACGCATATTGTCGATCCACAGCT
Source organism: Dysgonomonas reticulitermitis (assembly GCF_054601275.1). Taxonomy (NCBI): domain Bacteria; kingdom Pseudomonadati; phylum Bacteroidota; class Bacteroidia; order Bacteroidales; family Dysgonomonadaceae; genus Dysgonomonas; species Dysgonomonas reticulitermitis. The sequence goes on from NZ_BAAHWU010000027.1 coordinate 31,059, forward strand.
TTACATTCGTAGTAGCATCTGCCGCTCCAAAAAACATGGCATGAAGATCTACCAGTTCGTTCAGGCTCGTGATAGAACGCCCTTCTTCAGATTCATCCTTGCTATATTTAAAGTCTGTCAAAGGAATAGTCACAGTAACCCATCCGTCAGTTACATAATTAGATTTAACCCCGTTTTTCAAGTATGGTTTCCAATGGGCTTGCGCGTCGTTGCCATCAACGTTATGAGTATCTGCCTGGTTAGAGAACCATATTAATAATGGTGTATCATGCCATTCATGTGAGTAAACTTCAAAACGAAGAGCCATTTCACTTATTTCTCCTTCGGAAGCAATCGGCTGACGAGTAGGGCTGTTGTAATAAAATTGTAATGGATTTGCCGGCCATGCCCATGATCCAAGGGAACCTTCCATCACCATATATGTACCTGTAGGCCCGCCACCATTGGCAAAAGCGCTAAATCCCCAAGTATTCCAACTTGTATCTTCAAAATCTATAAAGATATGGGTTGTCGGAGTCTGTACATTGTTATCCCTGAAACTAAATTTAGAGCGGGTAGAACCATATAAAGACTCGACTGTGATAGGTCCTGCTTTTGAACCTGCCGGAACTTTTACCTGAATCTGAGTTTTTGTAAAAGAGACTATCTCAGCCAACATATTTCCATTGAAATATACTTTAGGTTCGAGGAAGAAATCTCCGTTAATCACTGCAATATCCCCGTCTGCAACGTATTCACATTTCAATGAAGTCAAAACAGGAGTAGGCACATCAACGCCAAAGTCGAAAAGAGTTTCCGATCCGGCACCTGTTACCAAGCGTATTTTGCCTGTGACTTCACCCGGTATATCGTTCGGGATGGATACCAATATGGAATGATTAGTTACGTATACAGGATTTAATTTCGCTTTCTGATCGTTAAACCAGACTTCTTTTACACCATCCAGATTATCTCCGATTATAGCAATAGTGGCACCTAAGAAAGCCTTAGTGATAATAGAATCTGATGCTGTAGCGTCGGTTGACCGAACATATCTGACTACAGCTGAACCATTGTCATTGTCATCGCTACACGAAGAAAATACACCAACCGAGGCTATGAAGACTACGGTCAATAATAATATATTCTTTATATATGTTTTCATAACTTTTATTAATCGTTAAATGTATAATCCACAGCAGGATCTTTAAACAAAGGATTACCTGTAAGAGCTTCTGCCGGAATAGGCAAGAACATCTGAGAGTCGTATACCTTAATAAATCCGGCTTCAGGAGTGTATTCCTGATAGTTATCGTTATTATTTCTGTCTTCAACAGAAGAAATACCATCTTTTAATACATATATCAGTTCACGCTTCTGATTGTTCAAAAGTTCCAATGCTGCAGTTGGATTACGATAATAGTAACGTTTGATATCGAGCCAACGCAAAGATTCAAAAGCAAACTCTAAACGACGCTCTTTCAAAATGCTTTCAAATGTCAGTGAAGATGCCGGAGTCAGCCCCGCACGGTCGGCGTGGACAGCATTAAAATACTCAAGAGCTTTGGTATCGGATGTAGATGCGCTGGTACCAAGAACAGCTTCGCCATACATCAAATAAACATCTGCCAAGCGTATTACATGTATATTATTTGCAGCATCCTGATTCAACCCTACATGGTTATCCGTATCTGCTGCTTTCCCTATTACATATTTCTTAATATGGGCAAGCATTTCATGCGGGTTCTCGTTGTCAGCTTCTACGTAATTGTTGTAATGATAACCTCCGTTTGCTTTATTCAACATCGAATAATAATCATTTTGCTTCATATAGGTCCATACCCGGCGTTTATCTTTTTGCTGGTCAAAAGCTTTTTGTAAGTCAAGAGTCGGCCCTTTGCCCGCACCCCACGTCTGGTCTGCGATTACAGAACTTCTGGAAAAACTCACATTACGCGAATTACCACCACCATAAGTTCCTGTTCTACATTGAAATGCAAACAGTGATTCAGGACAGTTATTTGCTTCCCACGTAAATAAGTAGCTATAATCGGATTCCAATGTCCTGCCACTATTTTCTATCACACTTTGGCATAGCTCTTTCGCTTTCGTGAAATGTGCCGCAGCATCACCATATGTACCGGAATTGCCGATAGCTGATGCCGCATAGGTTAAATGTACCTTTGCCAACATAGCTTCTGCAGCCCATTTAGTAACCCTCCCCGCCTGAGAATCTGTTGCCGGCAGATGTTCTGCTGCATATTCCAGATCGCGAATCATAAATTCATAACAGCTTTTGCGGGTATTGCGAGGTACAAACATATTACCCGATACAATCATATCTGAGGAGTTTTCTATAATAGGTACTTCGCCCCAGTATTCTGTAAGGTAATAGTATGCAACTGCCCGTATAAACTTACCTTCTGCCACAGCAGCATCAACAACACTTTGCGAAACATTCGAAGCAGCCTTAGGCATATCATTTATTACTGAATTAGCAAAAGACACAACGCGGTACAAACCTTTCCATCCATTGGTGATATAAGTATTCCCATTGTTGTAGCTGAAATAGAAGAACTGACCTTCCTGATCGTATGTATAATACAGGTCTCCGGCCATTTGGTCACCTGCCAGCCACATAAACTGAGCATCAAAATCCCACCACACACTGCCATACAGTGTTGCTGTATTAGCGCGTATTCTCTCTGCACTGTTATAATAGTTGCCTGTAGTAAGAGAGTCTTCAGGATCCACTGTCAGAAAATCGCTACAGGATACTGAGCCAAATAAGATGGCTATCAGGCATATATATTTAATAAATTTTTTCATATTCATAGATATCATATAATTAGAAGCCAAGATTTAAACCAAACATAAACGTCCTAGGAGCAGGATAATGTCCCATATCTATATTCTGAAGTCGCGAATTTTGGTTATAAGCTCCGATTTCAGGATCATAGCCCGAATATCCTGTAATAGTTAATAAATTCTGGGCGCTTGCATAAACTCTTAATCTTTCGACACCCCATTTTTTACTAAGTTTAGCAGGAACAGTATATCCCAAAGCTATATTAGACAAGCGAACATAAGAACCATCCTCGATAAAGCGATCCGACATACGGTTGTTGCGGTTTACATCATTTGTCGCTGCACGAGGCACTATCGCATCTGTATTGATAAGATATACATTGTCCGGATCGCTAGGAGAGCCGCTTGCATTGTACAGTCCTATTTTAGCTCTGTCAATTACTGTTACAGACTGGTTATTCCAAATACTAGTTTGTCCTTCTATCTGGCTTTGGGCATAATTCAGAATATCGCCGCCAATAGAACCTATAAATGAAAATCCGAGATCAAAGTCTTTAAAAGTGAGGTTATTATTGAATCCGAAAGTGAAATCCGGATTAGGATTACCAATAACGGTCTGATCATCTGTATCTATCTTTCCATCGTCATTCAGGTCTACGAACTTTATATCCCCTACCCAAACACCACCGGTCTTATTTACATAATTAATCTTACTGTTTGTAGGGTCGGCCTTCTGAACCGAGTGATTCAATATATCTTCTTTATCTTTAAACAAGCCTTCTGTTTTATAACCATAAAATACACCGACAGGATAACCTACCTTGGTTATTGTGGCTGTCTGGAATTCCGAGTACCAGTTCAGTTCACCATAAAACGCCTGATTTTCAGCATTCAGTTCTTTTACTTTATTTCTATTCAGAGAAAATACAACATTTGAGTTCCAGTTAAAATCTTTACCTTTTACTATATGAGCATTTAGTGTAATATCTATTCCTTTGTTATCCATTTTACCCATATTACCCCAAGGCGATTGAATATCGTTCCAGTCCGTACCTCCCAAATAGCTCGGTATGGAAAACTGCATCAGCATATCTTTGGTAGTCTTATAATAGAGATCCACAGTCAAGTCGAAACGCCCGTTAAACAATCCCACATCGAGGCCGGCATTGTATTGAACAGATGATTCCCATTTTAGAGAAGGATTGGATATACGCGACACACGATAACCTGTGCCTAGCGGTGTATTCAGAACTGTCATAGCCGATCCGTACAAGAAATTCCGAATTTTATCGTTCCCCACTAAACCATAGCCCAGACGAAGTTTCAGATTCGAAATTGCTTTATTATTTTCCAAAAACGATTCTCCACTCACACGCCATGCTGCTGCAAATGAGGGGAATGGACCCCGTTTATTATTTTCTCCGAACTTGGAAGAACCATCCCGTCTAAACGTAGCGGTCAAATAATATTTGCCTGCATAATTATAATTGGCACGGCCAAAAACAGAGGCCTTGGTTTCTTTATCTTTCTGGCCATCATTATCTTCATATATCCCATCCCTGCCAATTACATGTATATCATTGGAACTCAAATTACTCTTTATTAACTGGCTTGCTTCCCAAGTCGATTGTTGAGCTTCAAAACCGGCCATAGCTACAATGTTATGCTGACCAAAATCTTTAGTCCATGTCAAATAATCTGTATTAATCCAGAAATAAGACTGATCGTCACGTTGCATGATACGGCTTATATCATTCTGCAATGCTCCCCACTTATAGGTAGGATGAAACGCCTTGTTTGTATTACTAGTACCGGCAAATGAATATTCGGAACGGAATGTAAGACCTTTCATAATATCTGCTGATGCATAAAAATTTCCCGAGTAGTTATTACGTAACAGGTTGTTACTACGCTGCATAGCGATTGCTACAGGATTCCAAGATACGCCTTCAACAGATTCAGGACCTGCAAAATTACCATCCATATCATACACGGGCACATTCGGCCCCATCATCAGAGCTGTCATAATAACACCGTCCCCCCCATCATTCAATGTAATAGTTTCATTTGTACGTGAGTATGCTAATGAACCACCGATTTTAAGCCATTTTTTTGCCTGAGCGTCAAAGTTTAAGCGACCATTGAAACGATTAAAGCCCGAACCAATAACTACTCCATCCTGGTCGAACCATCCGGCCGAAGCAGAAAATTGTAATTTCTCAGATCCTCCCGCAATAGTTACATTGTGACTCTGAGCCCACGCTTCACGAAATACAGCTTTCTGCCAATTCTGACCACTGCCAAGAATGGAAGGATCTTTAAAATAATCGGATAGAGTATTGCCCAGATCAGCAGACAATTCTTGTTGATACAAAGCATATTGCTGTAAATTCATCATATCCAGCGTTTTGGGAATAGAAGAAACTGTAGCATATCCATCATAGTTTATCTTTATATCTCCTGCTTTACCACGACGCGTAGTCACCATGATAACACCATTAGATCCTGCAGCTCCGTAAATAGCTGTTGCCGAAGCATCTTTCAGTACGTCGATACTTAAAATATCACTCGGAGAAATACCCGCAAGGGGATTAGTCACGTTTTGCCCGTTAGCGCCTCCGGCCCAATCGAATCCGGCAATAGTTCCTCCTTCTCCTTTCTGAGGCACACCATCTATTACATAAAGAGGTTCATTTCCACTATTTAAAGATGTAATACCGCGTACACGTATAGTCGTTGGTGCACCGGGAGTTCCTGAATTAGAAGTAATTTGCACCCCTGACAATTTGCCTTGCATAGCTTGATCGAAGGTAGCGGCAGGTATTTCTTTCAGTTTATCTCCAGCCATGGAACTTACAGACCCTGTCAGATCTTTTCTCTTGACTGTACCGTATCCCACGACAACAACTTCATTCAAAGCCACATTGTCTTCTTTAAGGGTTACATTAATATTATTACTTGATTCGACCTTTACTGATTGGGCAGTCATACCAATAAAAGAGAATGTAAGGATGTCACCCTTATTTGCTCTTATTGAATAATTTCCATCTGCATCGGTCATAACGCCAACCTTTGCCTGAGTCTGAACAGTAACACCCGGTACAGGGGACCCGTCAGCGGCATCGGTTACCTTCCCTGATATCTGATAGCTCTGAGCATATATAATGCACGGAGCTACAATCAGGAGTAATAAAAAAAGGATTTTTCTCATAAGGTTTCGATTATGGTTAATATATAATTTGTGAATAACTGCTTTTATGTGTTAGACATTCATATGTTGCAAAAGTATTTATGAATACAAAAAATAACAAATACTTTATTATCTTATTTTAATACTTTTTTATCAAAAAAAATATACAGATATTCAACAAAAACCAGTGAATATCTGCATAACAAGTATATATAGGCAAGATAAAAGGTAAACTATCAGGTGAAAACAATAAATAAAACTGATACTTTTTAGCATTTAGAACAATCAAAAAAGTATCATAAATATTCACAGAAAATATCTGGATTCTTTATAGTTTTCTCTAAATTCACGGGGAGTACACCCTTTTTTCTTTCTGAATATTCTATTAAAATTAGACAAATTATTAAATCCACATGTAAGACTAACCTCTGCAATACTATGAGTCGTATCTAACAACATACGTGTGGCATGCCCCAATCGAATATCATTAAGCGAATCTATAAAATTACGTCCGGTACGCTGTTTGATAAATCTGCTAAATGCAACCTCCGTCATGCCGACAAGATCTGCGACATCACTCAAACGGACTTCCTTATTATAGTTCTCTAACATAAAATTATATGCACGCTCAATCCGCCTACTATTATAATTTTGCTCATGTACATTAAATGATCTGCTTGACAGTTCCCGCATTGGCGACAATGACAGATCATATAAGATCGCAAAAAACTTCAATACAGAATGTACACCTTCGGGCTCGGATGCCAAAGAGTAGAGGCTTTCTTTTATATCCTCTATTGTTTTTCTGGAAAAGACAACACCATAAGATGCTTTTTCAAACATTTCTTTCACCGAACGGAACTGATTTCTTTGTAAAAAGTGCTCATTCAGCAAATCACCATGAAACTGTATTGTTATCTCCTTAATCTCATCCGATGTACATTTATGATTTAACCAACCATGCTCCAAATTAGAGCCTGTAATAAGAGCAAGCTCGAGATCATCAATATCCTCTAAACTATCGCCAACAACACGTTTGGCACCTTTACCATTCTCGATGAAATTAAGTTCATATTCGGCATGTACATGCACAGGAAAGGTAAATTGAGCCTTTACTCGTGAAAATATCATAAAACAATCTCTTGGCGAAAGCGGAGTAACTTCTCTTAATATAGTATCTTTCATGTCATTTGATTTATTCTTTAAAAGAACATATTTTTTTTAAATAATTGACATCAGTATAATACTTTTTTATAACAATTTAGAATAAACAAAAGTTATATAAGTTTTGTTATACTAGTTAAGTGACCTATAAACTATAGGTATAGCTGGATATAGTAATTATAAATACAACCAATACTAAATACAACCAGATAAAAAAAATTAATATTATCTTTGTATCAAAATGTATACAAACGGAACTAACTAACACTAAAAAAAATGAAAAAATTATTTATTGGCCTGTTTATAATGACAGCAATGGCTCTGGCCGCAACATCAGTCTCAGCACAACAAGTAGTAATAAGCAATCAGACTGCGGCAAAGATAGAATCAATAAAGGCTAAAGCCGCCAAAGACGCCGAAAACGCAGACAAAAAAATGAAACAAGAAATTGAAGAAGCAAAAAAACAAGTAGAAAAAGACATTGTAAGTTCAGCAGAAAAGGCTAAGAAAAAAGCAGAGGAAGACACTAAGAAAGGAGCTCAAAAAGCTCAGGAAAAAGGAGAAAATGCAATTGCTAAAGCTAAAGATAAGGCAGAAAAAGCAAAAGTGAAAGCCCAGAAAAAAGCTGAAGAAGAAATAGAAAAATTAAAAATAAAGGAATCTATTAATCTATAATGATTTCCTTCAGAGTTATTCTACACCCACATCGTTACCGGTGTGGGTTATTTTTTTAAGGAACGGGATCGTAGCCGTGACCACCCCACGGATTACAGCGGGCGATACGCTTCGTTGCCAACCAAAAGCCTTTGAAAGGCCCATGCTTTTTTACTGCTTGAATAGCATATTCAGAACATGTTGGAGTATAACGGCATGAGGGGGGAAGCATTGGCGAAATACTATACTTATAAAAATAAACAGGTAATAAAAGTAACCATGCAAGTATCTTTTTCATCTATCCTTCTCCATTTTATCAGTAAGTATTGTTAGTGTCTTTAATATAGATTTTTCTATTTCTGAGAATTCCGGCAATTCATCTTTCAAATATAAGAAAGCTATATCCATACGCTTATTACGCTTTGCCAAAAGGACCGTCAAATCATGTTTATTCAGCCGGTATGCCTCACGGATCAGACGCTTGACCCTGTTACGCTTCACTGCTCTTTTAAATTTCCTTTTAGAAACACTTATCATCACAGAAGCGCTTTGGGTTTCAGCTTCAGACTTGTCATGAATTAAATACACCACTCGCAGCGGATAAGCGACAAATGATCCACCAATAGAAAAAAGCGTATCAATTGCTTTTGTACTACACAACTTTTCTTCCTTAGTAAAAGTATTTTTATCAGACAATTCCAGCATAAAGACAAACATACTTGTCGAGCCACAAATGTAAGAGTTTTTTCGCTAATACTTAGAGCCTGTTTAAATTTTACCAAAACATTTTATTATAGCTCTTTTTTCGTTCATTTCCTGTCGTGCGGAGGCAATACTTTTTATATAACTTTATTGAAACTGACCCAAAGGGTTCTCATTTCATATAAAACCAACTTACTTATTCAATCGATACATTTCACTCCCAGCCAGCAGAAAAGCCCCCACGCCATAAACAGCAGTCATATTTGCTGTTACATTCTTCGGGTCGGCTCCAATGGGCTGTACCCATCCTAGTTTCCCGTCTCTATCAACGACAGAGATAAGGGCTTCCCATGCTTTTTCCGTAACAGGTTGATATACGTCTTTAGATAATAGGCCATTATTGATACCATAGGCTAAGGCATATGTAATTAAGGCTGTTGCACTTGTTTCGGGTGCAGGATAACTTTCGGGATCTAAAAGACTGGCATGCCAAAAACCATTGCTATCCTGCAATTTAGCGAGAACAGGGACGAACTCTTTGAAAAGAGATTCATAAAATGGCCTGTAAGCAGATTCCTCCGGCAAGAACTTCAATATATTTACCAGTCCGGCTGCTACCCAACCATTTCCTCTACCCCAGAAAATCTTTTCTCCATTCCTTTCTTTCTTCTCAAAATAACTTCCGTCCCTGAAAAACAATTGGCTTTCCTTATCATATAAATAGTCATAAGTTTTTTTGAATTCTACATCCATAAACCGAAGATAGGCTTCGTCATCTGTTATTTTCGCCATATGCGCATAAACAGCAGGAGCCATAAAAAGAGCATCGCACCAACTCCAAGATTGTTTATTTTTCATATCCGAATCGGGAGGATTGTGCATTATCCAATCTACACGTTCTTCAGTAGATTTAATCATGGCTGCATCTTTGAATATATCATACATACCCAAATAGAATTGTCCTATACATAATTCATCGGCATGATATAATTTAAGTCTTTGGTTAGACTTAAAATTTGCCGGAATATTCCAATTATTATCTGCACCTATTTTTCTTAACCAATCAAAGTAAACCGTTTGATTTTCTGCCATTTTAGCCCATTCCAACATCCCTATATACAAAGTGGCGTTTGTCCAAGCGTCTATACCATAATCATGTAAATAGCCTGAACTCCCTGTTTTTTTGTACGTAAAATTCTTGATTTGCCAATCAGCTACCTTTTGCATGATAGCCTTTAAATCTGATGTATTTGAAGAAATACCATTTCGTTTTGCTGAACAGCTGGTTTGAATACATAACAATATTAATAAAGCAAGAGTAATAACTGTCTTTAATATTTTCATGGAAATTGATCTAAAAATTTTTCACCTTAACAAAGATAAGGCTATAGGCATTCCGGCAGTTACTTTTATTATTATTTATTTTTCTCTTTTTGCTTTTCTATTACATAAAACAGCTACTACAAAAGAAAAATTGGCCGCCGCCTACAATAAATATCAGGTTACAGAATTTTAACGACAAAGACAAATTTTCCCTTAAAAAACATTACCTTTGCGTTAATCTAATCTTAAAACCTTATAAACAATGAAAAAGATAATCTACACCCTTATCCTTTTTTTATTTTCTATCAATTTAATACATGGGCAGTCTAATATAAATACAAATGACAACAATCGTAAGAAATGGTTTGAGGACGCTCGCTTCGGATTATTTGTACACTTTGGCCCTTATAGTGTATTAGCTAATGGGGAATGGATTATGAACAATCGACCCATAAAAACAACTGATTACAAACGTTTATTGGATTTCTTCAATCCACAACAATTCGATGCAAAGGAATTGGTACAAATTGCTAAGAATGCCGGTATGAAATATATTACATTTACCTCGCGCCACCATGATAGTTTTAGCAATTGGGCAACAAAACAATCTGACTGGAATATTATGAATACTCCATACGGAAAGGATTTGATAAAACAACTGGCAGACGAATGTCACAAAGAGGAGATCAAACTTGTGCTTTATTATTCCTTATTAGACTGGATGCGAAACGACTATCAATATGAGACCGGACGAACAGGAAAAGGTACAGGGCGAACCGAAAAAGGGAACTGGAGCGATTATATAAACTTTATGAAAGCCCAATTAACCGAATTGCTTACCAACTACGGCCCTATTGCCGGAATATGGTTCGACGGGCATTGGGATCAGACAGAAGATAAAAACCGGACAAATCCTAAAACTTTTGTAGACTGGCATTATGATGATATATATAAGTTGATACATACGCTACAACCCGAATGTCTGGTCGCAAACAATCATCACTTGCCTCCTTTCGCGGGCGAAGATTACCAAATATTTGAACGCGATGTACCGGGAGAAAACACTGCGGGGCACAGTGGACAAGAGATATCACAACAATTACCGCTCGAAACATGCCAAACGATAAATGCTACATGGGGTTTCAGTATAACAGATGATAAGTATAAATCGGAAAAGGAACTGTTACATCTACTCATCCGCACAGCCGGAACAGGAGCTAATTTATTGCTCAACGTAGGCCCTATGCCAAATGGAAAAATACAACCGGAATGCGTGGAACGCCTGGAACAGATGGGTGCTTGGCTAAAAAAATACGGTTATACTATATATGAAACCAAACAGGGCTTTGTTTCACCTCAATCATGGGGAGCTTCTACTCAAAAAGGAAAAACCTACTATATCCATATTTTAGACAAAAACACTCCATCCATTACGCTAAATATACCAAACATCAAATCAGCAAAATGGATAAATGTAGATTCTGAATTAATCTGGAAAAAAGATAAAAAAAGCGGAGATGTAACATTTTCTAGAAATGGTAATCTGGATGATATAGATTCTATTATTGAAGTTACTGTAAACTAAGGCTATTGATTTTCTATGATCTGCTGGGGTGTCTTTCTTACACCCTATTGGTGTACAGCCATATTCTATAAACTCCTCCTGCTTTTAGTGCAGGAGGAGAATTAAACATCTACGTACTCATATAGCTATTCTGCTACACAACATACGCTGCGAGCACCTGTTTGGTAACCGCCGCTCATTGCCCCGTGGCCTCCTTGAAATATCCAAACCATACATAAACTGTCTTCGTCGGCGGTTGTGTACTCGCCTCGTGCCCCTCGCAAAGTCAGATATCGATCTGTTTCGAGGAAGCAGCCTGTAACCATGAAAAACAAGGACTGCCCAATGTACTGACCTGAAGCAAAGTTATTTGCATCATCAATCCAACTTCCGATTTGCGAAAAATGGTTATTGGATAGCGTGATCCGTAATTGTGAGGCCTGTTAAAACAGAAGGTAATAAAACGCAAGAAGTCCCCATACATTATCTGTACGAGGACTTCCCTTTTAAAACGGCGGTAACCTACTCTCCCACTTATACGCAGTACCATCGGCACGACCGGGCTTAACTTCTCTGTTCGGAATGGGAA
>NZ_BAAHWU010000028.1:0-40483 GCF_054601275.1 Dysgonomonas reticulitermitis
AGGCTTTCAGCCTGTTTCTTTCCTTGATGCCCTGAAGGGGCTACATAATATAGCCCAATGGCAACGCCTTGGGTGGGAAAACGAAATCCCCTGAAACCGCGCCCTGTAAGGGCAATATAAGATTTTGCAATATTTTTTGTCATGTACTATGGGAGTTTGTTACTTTTTAGTTAAAAAGGTAGGGGTCAAAATTTTGACGCGGTTGCCCTATTAACTAACAATGATAATTGACTACTTATTTGTATTTTTGTGACTTAAAAACAATTAAAATGGCTCATTCTATACTTTTACCTCCCGAATGGTATCCCCAAAGCGCGATACAACTTACATGGCCGCATCCCGAATCGGACTGGTACTATATGCTCGAGGAGGTGACTGCCTGCTATGTGAATATCGCTGTGGAAATACTGAAAAGGCAAAAACTAATCATCGTTTGCCACAATGCGGCAGTCGTAAAATATGTGCTAAAGGAATATGAAAACCTTTTTAACAACCTGACGCTTGTTGAACTCCCTACAAATGATACATGGGCTCGCGATCATGGCGGCATTTCGGTTTTTCGTAACGGTAAAAAATGTATTTGCGATTTTACGTTTAATGGCTGGGGATTAAAGTTCGCTTCAAACTTCGACAATCAAATAACCCGTGGGCTTTTCTCTAAACAGATATTTAATGGCGATGTAGAGCTTGGCAACAAGAAAGATTTTGTTCTCGAAGGTGGTGCTTTGGAATCCGATGGTAAAGGCACATTGTTGACTACATCGGAATGTTTGTTATCTCCGAATAGAAACTCTTATTTGTCGAAAGAAGGCATTGAAGATTACCTGAAAGAAACATTCGGGCTCGACCGTGTATTGTGGCTCGATCATGGTTATCTGGCAGGAGACGATACTGATAGTCATATAGATACATTGGCCCGCTATTGTGATGAACATACGATTGTTTACGTTAAGTGCGACGACAAGAACGATGAGCATTACGATACTTTACTTAAAATGGAGGAGCAATTGAAAACGTTTACCGACTATAAAGGTAAGCCATACAATCTGATCGCTTTACCGATGGCAAAAGCCGTTTATGATGAAGACAACGAGCGATTACCGGCTACTTATGCCAATTTTTTGATAATGAACGATATTGTGCTGATGCCGTTCTATAATGATATGGAGACTGACGGGGAAGCAAAAGCTCAATTGCAAAGGGCTTTCCCCGAAAAAGACATTCTGGGCGTAGATTGTTCCCCGTTGATTCGCCAGCATGGATCATTACATTGCATAACGATGCAGTATCCTGAAAATTTTATTGATTAAACGACTCATGAAAGATCAAAAAGCATTATTGTTCAGATGCCTGAAAAACGATGTCCCCGCGATGGTATTTTCAGGAAATGATATTCTGTTTTTACCCTTATTGAAAAGATATTATGAGGATGCGAAAACGGCAGGTTGCACACAGGAATTTTTGGACGATATACTATTACGGATACAAGAGTTTGAGAAACATATAGCAATGTCTCCCGACACAATTAAACTACCCGATTGATATGAAAATAGGATTAATACAACAGGCCAATACGCCCGATATAAAAAGCAATATACAAAAGCTGAAAAACAATATAAGAGACGCCGCTGAACAAGGAGCGGAACTGATTGTTTTGCAGGAGCTTCACAACTCTTTGTACTTCTGTCAAGTGGAGGATACTAATATTTTCGATCTGGCGGAGACGATACCGGGCCCGTCTACCGATGAGTTTGGCGCATTGGCAAGAGAACTGGGTGTGGTTATTGTCCTTTCCCTGTTCGAGCATCGAGCTCCCGGATTGTATCACAATACGGCCGTGGTAATGGAGAAAGACGGAACTATCGCGGGAAAATACCGTAAAATGCATATACCGGATGATCCGGCTTATTACGAGAAATTCTATTTCACACCCGGCGATCTAGGCTTCGAGCCTGTCAATACTTCGGTTGGTAAGCTGGGAGTGCTTGTCTGCTGGGATCAATGGTATCCCGAAGCTGCAAGGCTAATGGCGATGAAAGGGGCCGATTTGCTGATATATCCTACTGCTATCGGTTGGGAATCGACCGATATACAGGACGAGAAGGATCGCCAGCTTGGTGCATGGATAATCTCTCAGCGTGGGCATGCCGTTGCCAATGGCCTGCATGTAGTTTCGGTAAATCGTACGGGTTATGAACCCGACCCATCAGGACAAACAAACGGAATTACATTCTGGGGAAACAGCTTTGTCGCAGGGCCACAAGGTGAATTGCTCTGGCAGGCATCGAACGGTAAGGAAGAAGTAAAAATCGTAGAAATAGATATGGAACGTTCGGAACAGGTACGCCGTTGGTGGCCTTTCTTCCGCGACAGGCGTATCGATGCGTTCGGGGATATAACGAAACGGTTTATAGATTGAGAATGAGATATACTGATATATTCCTCGATTTGGATGATACACTGATCGATACAGCCGAGAATACGCGCGTGACTGTCAGCGAAATATATGAAGATTATAATTTTGGTAATTATTTTCCGTCTTTTGACGATTTCTACGCAATATATTATGCTAATGTCAGCCGTTTGTGGACGCTTTATAGTCAAGGCAAAATACCTAAAAAAACATTGCAGCGAGAACGTTTTGTCGGAGCTTTAAGCATGGTTGAAGAAATAAGCGACGAACAGGCTTTGGCTATAAATGACGATTTCATCGTCCGCGTAATGGAGAAAGGAATCCTTATAGAAGGAGCAAAAGAGCTACTCGACTATCTATACCCTAAATATAAAATACATATCCTATCAAATGGCTTTACCGAAATGCAATATAAGAAGATGGATAGCGCCGGATTATCCTCTTATTTCGATAAGGTTATTCTTTCCGATAAAGTAGGCGTCAATAAACCGCATCCCGATATTTTTACGTATGCCCTGAATGAAGTGCAAAAGGATAAAAAAGAGGTAATAATGATTGGCGATAATGTGGTAAATGATATTCAAGGTGCATATAATTGCGAAATAGATCAAATATGGTTCAACCCGGAAGATCTTTCTCCCGGCGATATAAAGCCAACTTATACCGTAAAGAAACTGGATGAAATAAAGAGTATATTATAAAAGAAGCCGAATCTTTAAGATTCAGCTTCTCTCTACACACTAAACAATATACTTATCTCATTTACACGTACTTTTTCAAATCCTCTACCCATGCTGCAATACGAGCATCGGTTTCGTTGTATTCGTTATCTTCATCCAATGCAAGACCTATAAATTTTCCGTCTATTACGGCATCAGAATCATCAAAGCTGTATCCGTCTGTAGAAACAGAACCCACAAATTCCACTTTTCCCTTTAGCGTTTTGTATATATGGTACATTGCTCCGGCAAAGCTTGCAGAAAAAGAAGCACTGTCGCCTAAGCTGAAAAGAGCTACTTTTTTGCCGGAAAAATCCATCTTTTCTACTTTAGGAAGAAGCATCTCCCAGTCATCCTGTAAGTCGCCAATACCTGTTGTAGATGCGCCAAAAATTAAAAAATCGAACGGTTTCAAATCATCAACACTAACACCATCAGCATTGAAAAGGGTAGCATCGTCGAAAGATGCTTTAATTTTTTCTGCTACCGCTTCTGTTGCTCCGGTAGACGAGCCGTAAACTATTGCAATTTTACTCATAACTTTTAGGTAATTGATTATCAATTATCTGGAATCATTCAAAATAGAGGGTGCCATAAAGCTCTGAATTATCCCTCTTAGAGCCAGATACACTATAAACGCAATCCATAGAATATTGTTCAAAAAGATATTGTAAAAAACCCAAAATAGAAAGAGAAAACTACCTACAGCTATCAGCATAGAATACACCTTATGAGTATCTATGTCTTTTCCGGATTGCTTCACTACGTTACCAATGACGTTTTTAAGTGTTTTCGTCATTGGTAGGGTTTGCCCCGAAGCAATCCATTTAGTGATTGTATTTGTTCTATTTTTCTAAAGCTTGTAAGATATCTTGTTCCAGGTCTTCCACATCCTCCAGGCCAACGGACAGTCTCAACAGGTTATCTTCTATCCCCATCACCTTTTTCATTTCGGGCGTAAATGTTCCGTAAATGGTAGATTCGGGATGGATGATCAGCGTTTTATTGTCGAATAAGTTGGTTGCCCTGCGGATAACGTTCAATTTATCCATAAAGCGGTAACAATCCTCTTTGCTGTTCAGGTTGAAAGTCAGCATAGCTCCCGGATTACCTGTAAATAGCTTATCCGATATATTTTTATAAGGCGAGCTGGTTAATTTGGTATAACCTACCTTCTTTACCTTTTCCAAACCTTCTAAGAATTGAGCTAATTCAAAGGCCGAAGAAGATACCCGTTCGAATCGTAATTGCAGGGTTTCCATGCCCAATGCTTGCATGTAGGCAGAATCAGGATCCATCGCGGCTCCTATATTGCGGGCTATTTCTCTTTTCAATTTGAATGAGAATTGGGACATGTTTTCGGTTTTATTTACAGATTGTAAACGTTTATTGTGCGACCAGTCGAAAGTTCCGTAATCAAGAATCGCTCCACCTATGCTGGTTGCACCTCCCGATATATATTTTGTCGTAGAAACGATTTCGATATCGGTTCCTGCTTTTTTTGCATCGAAGCCGCACCAGGGTACAATGGTTGTATCCACTATCATTGGAACGTTTCTGGCCTTTAATATTTTAGATATTTCCGGAAGATCGGCTATCTCCATATGCGGGTTTGTGATAAGCTCGCAAAAGAAAGCGCATGTGTTTTCATCTATCGCCGAAGCTATCTCTTCCGGATTGTCGGTGTTTACAAATCGGACTTCTACATCGAATGCCGCCAGTGTAAATTTGAACAGCGAAAAAGTATTTCCAAACAGATGGGGCGAGGTAACAATATTGCTTCCCGCATATGCTATGGAAAGAAATGTATTGGATATAGCTGCCATCCCCGACGCTACGGTCATTACATTTTCCGCACCCGACGCAACTTTAATTTTATGCTCCAGATTCTCCACCGAAGGGTTCGTTATACGCGTGTATGTATGCGAGGCTATTTCTTCTTTGTACTGGAAAGCAGCAGCGATACTTTCTGAATCGGGAAATTCGAACGCGGCATTGCGATAAACCGGCATGGTAATAGCACCGTGTACGTCTTTTTTGTTAAATTTTTCACTAATTATTCGTGTAGAGAACTTTTTTTGAGACATCGGGATATTTTTATTATCGAATTTGAGACCAAAGGTAAAAAAGACTATTGGAATATCATACCAAAAAGGGAGGTGTTTTTCTCTGAAATTTTGCAAACCTATATAAAAAAGAAAAGGTTGTCATCCCGAAGTCCAATCGTGGGTTGTAACTTGCTATAATTCAGTATCATTAAAACCTTATAAGTCCAAAATGCCAATATCCGACAAAAAAACGCAACGTAGACTCGGTTAATACTATAATTTTTACGCTTGACAAATATATACAATATTTCTCATATAAAACAGCTTAAAATGAAGTATCATCCTTCCCTTTTCAACCACATCAGGTGTAACATCTTTGAGGACTTCGAGCTGATAATCGGAATTACCTACCAATATCCCCAATGCAATAGCAATAGGTAAACCAATCATTCCTCCGGTACCGGGAATACCTACACCCATTGCGTTTTTAAGAACATTTTCACTTAAACGTACTTGAATATGCTCAGGCCTCCTAATATTTCTCTTGATTTAGCCGCGCATAAAGCTACAGCAATAGGCTCGGTACAGCCAATAGCAGGAATAACCTCCTTTTTTATCAGAGATATTATTTTTTCGTAATCTTTCATATCTATTCTTTCTGTATCTTTTATAAAATATAACCAGAGGGAACTTCAGTATTATTAATACTATAAAATTCCCTCTATGATCATCTGTAAGAAAAGAGTATTATTTACTTTTTATAATTATTCAGGCCTGTTTGCAGAAATTCGACATATTTGTATATACTTTCATCATAAGCATATGATTTGTTAAGAGGCTTTCCGTCATTATCGAGCAGTATATAAAATGGTTGAGCATTTGCGCCAAATTTTATCCGTTGTAGATAACTCCATTTGTCTCCAATCGATTTAAGCGAAATTTCTTTTCCGTTTTCATTAACTGTTATCGGTTGTGGTAGTGGTCGTTTATCATCAACAAACAATGTAATAAGTATATAGTCATTATCGATGATCTTGCTTACTCTACTGTCGGTCCAAACCGCTAATTCCATTTTCCTGCAGTTTACACACCCATATCCGGTAAAATCAATCATGACAGGCTTCCCGCTCTTTTTTGCATACTCCATACCTATATCGAAGTCATCGAATTTCGCATGTACTTCTTTTGTATACAGATTGAAATCCTGAGTATTCATCGGCGGAGAGAAAGCGCTGATCGCTTTTAACGGGGCTCCCCATAATCCGGGTATCATATATATTGCAAAAGCAATAGAAAACAAGCCGGTCAAGAAACGCGGGATACTGACTTTAGTACCGTCATCATCGTGGGAAAATTTGAGCTTGCCGAGCATATATATCCCTAACAGGCCGAATATAACGATCCATAGCGAGAGGAATGTTTCCCTGTCAAGGATTCCCCAACCATACGCAAGATCTGCAACGGATAGGAATTTAAGGGCGAATGCAAGTTCTATAAATCCTAAAAAGACTTTTACCACATTCATCCATCCACCGGACTTCGGCGCTGATTTAAGAAAAGACGGAAACAAAGCAAAGAATGTAAAGGGCAAAGCCAAAGCTACTGCAAATCCTAGCATCCCGATGGCCGGAGCCACAATACTCCCGGTCGTAGATACTTCTACTAACAGAAACCCTATAATAGGCCCGGTACAGGAAAATGAAACCAAAGCCAGAGTAAATGCCATAAGGAAAATACCTATAAGCCCTCCGGTTTTCTCAGCTTTGCTGTCTACTGCGGTACTCCACGAGGAAGGCAGTGTGATTTCGAAAGCTCCGAAGAATGACGCAGCAAATATAACCAGCATAAGGAAAAACAATATATTGAATATTGCATTTGTCGATAGCGCATTAAGCGCACTGGCCCCAAATATCAGAGTTACGGCCAATCCCAGAAGAACATATATCACAATTATAGATATACCATAAGTTATAGCATCCCTGATACCTTTCTTCCTGTCCTTATTCTTTTTCAGGAAGAAGCTCACGGTCATAGGTATTATCGGCCATACACAAGGAGTGAATAATGCAAGCAGTCCGCCTAAAAAACCGGTAATAAAAATATATATCCAGGATATGTCACTCTTTCCAAATGTTTCACCAAAGCTATCCAACTCTTTGATGACAGGCGTCCAATAGTCTGAACTTACCTCCGATAGGCCGGATACACCGGAAACGCCAGTCTGGCTGTTCCCGGTTGTAACCTCAACATTCCCGTTTGTATAATTGAAAGAAACATCTGCCGGAGGCAAACAGCTTTCCTCATTGCATGCTGCATATTCGAGATACCCTTTTATTTGATATTCGGGAGCTGTAATCTTTATTTTTTGAACAAATACTACGTTTTTCTCAAAATAACGAAGATTAATTTCAAATACTTTATCGAATGCTTTAATTTCCGAGCCTCTGAATGTAAGTTTTCCATCTGTTTCAGCTCCTTTGATTTCTTCTATCGTAAGGGATGAGGAAATTGGGCCTCCGGATGGTAGCTCAGTAGAATAAACATGCCAGCCATCATCAATCGTTCCTGTGAAAATTATTTCCGCTTCTGAATCTGAAGTAATTTTCAGTTCGGCCGAAAATTTTACAGGTTCCTGAATCTGAGCAATGGAACCGATTGCAGAAACGGAGAGTAATAATGCAAAAAATATTTTTTTCATAGGCTGCCTTGTTTTAAGTAATAAAAATGATTTATTACAACATTCTAACCCTGCCCCTTTGGGGACTTCCCTTTATCAAAAGGGAAGAATGCCTGACGGACGACATCCCGCTTTGCGTCTCTCCCCTCGTAGAAAGGGAGTGTCCTAAGGGCGAGGGGTTGAAAGGTGAAATGTTGTGATAATTATTAGTGATAACTTATTTAAACAACTCTGCAAGTTTATTTTCTAACTCTTCACCTCTTATTTTTTCTGCGATAATAACACCTTTCTCATCGATTAAAAACATTGCCGGGATAGCTTTCACATTAAGAGAATCACTGGCTCCTTTTGTATCCAGGAAATTAGGCCACGTCAAATTTTCTTCTTTTAAGGCCTTTTCCCAGTCAGCTTCTTTTTTATCTATCGAAATACTGATAATTTCAAAGCCCTTGGATGAGTATTTTCCATATAATTTTTTCAGATTAGGAATTTCCTTACGGCAAGGACCACACCATGAAGCCCAGAAATCGATAAGAGTATATTTCTTAGCTTTACTTATTTCTCCCACAGTTGTGTCTTTATTGTCTTTGCCTACGAGGTTAAATGCAGGCAGGGCCTTTCCTACAAATCCTTCAGGGAATAATTCAGCTTTAAGGATTTTTCCATAATAGCTGTTTTTTGCTTCCGGAGAGAACTCTTCATACCAAGGCTTTTCTTTTTCAGTAAAATAACCCATAACATCCAGCATCAGCATCGGACCCCACCATGAGTCCTTATTATCCATGATAATACCCTTCATTGTTTTTTCTACAGTTTCAAAGAAGTTTTTTTCATCTGCAGCCAGTTTCTTTGCAGCATCAGTCTGGTTTAATGAGTCCAACAGAACCTTATTTTTGACTGCATGCGCCTGACCTATAGCTTCTGATATTTCCTTATTATTGTCATGGTAAGCAGTGTATAAAGAGTCCAACATTTTTCTCGGAGATATTTTTTGCAGATAAAGGTCATGTGATTTACTCCCTTTTACCAGTATACCGTCGAAATTATAATTAATATTATCAGCTTGTTCATTCTTTTTTACATCTCCGGTTACTTCGATTCTCCCGTTTTCAACCATAAGTTTTGCCAAGCCCCGGCTTTCAGCTATATGTATATAAAATATCCGGGGTTCATCGGTCGCTCCTGTAAATGTAAATTTTCCATCTGTAACAACAGACTCTGCAACAGGTTTTTCATCCTTATGGGTAGCTCCCGTAATTAATTCAACTTTAGCCCCATCCGGTATGCCTTGAAGGTTTCCCTCAATGGTGTATGATGTAGCTGGTTTTTCAGTACAAGAAATCATTATTGTACTTGCTATTAAAAAAGCCGATAGATTCTTTAAAATTTTCATGACGATTATGTTTTTTATTATTTACTTACGTTTTGTATAATTGTACCATTCCCCGGATTCTTAATTGCTCCCATAGGGAAAGACATTGTCCACATGTGAGATGCCGGTGACAGTGAAATTGTTTGTCCGTCTGCCATTTTGCTCAGTGTACGGGCATATTTACTCTCAGTATTATATCGGCGTGCATCGGCAAAAGGAATAATAGTCAATATCAACTCATTGTCTTTCGTACGGCGGATATATTCTATCGCTTCCTCCTCTGTAGAAGCTGTAAGTGGCATATATTTTTCGGATAAAATACGTTTTTCCCGGACCCTGTTGAGCTCATTCATTGCTTCACTGTACTTTCCGCTACGGGCAAGGCATTCCGCCTTAATAAGATAAACTTCTGTAGTCGTGATACCTCCTGCGTTGAAGAATCCGCGGGTAGTGCTTACGCAATATGTTTCCGACCCTACAATTCTGACTTTCCAGCGAGCTGCAGCTCTGGCATCCCCATCTTCAAATTTAGCTTTGCGTTCGACAGAAATAGGATTTTCTGTTGAAGAATAGGATGAAGCTCCATGCCTGAAATAATAATTTTCAATATAGTAATGTCCTGTTGGCGAAGCTGTCGTGGTGTATGAATCAGGAGTTTCTATCTGTGTTTTATTTTCTGAATAATACGTTGTCCAATCATACAATTGGCTATTCTCGGCCAAAGCCAGGTTTGCATATTCCAGGGCTTTCGTATAATTGTTCATCTGTAGATACACACGTGCATAGAATGCACAAGCTGCTCCTAAGTTCGGATGTAAAGGAGTTGGTGATTCAGATTTCAGGAATGGCAAGGCTTCCTGCATGTCATTCAGGATAAAATCGTATATTCCTTTTAAAGTCAATTGTTGATAAGGGGCATTTATGTCTGCACTTGTTATTAGAGGAACTCCTCCTTTGGCAGAGGCATTGCTCTCCTGATAAGTATCAGCATAGAAATTTGCCAGATAAAAATAATTTATAGCACGTAGTACTTTTGCATAGGCAATAACTTCATTACGTTCAGCATCTGTGCTTTCTGTCGCAGTTGGTGCATGTCCTATAATCAGGTTACATGTAGAGATAGAGGCATAAGTGGCGTAATACATTGTTTCATCCGAATTATTCAGCTCTATGCGGTTTGCATTTTCATCCCACATATAGTTTGCCTTGGTTAAAGGATAATAATTCAAATTGGAAATTGTCTGATACCTGTCATTCAGCAGGTTGATAGCATTGGATGCATCCAGCCTGTGAACTCCGTATTCATCTCTCAGTAAAGCCTCAAAATCGGCAAGGGTGGTAGGAATTCTTTGACCCTTCGGCAGAATATCGAGATAATCGTTACATGCTGTAAACGACAAGATAAGGAGAAATACAGATAATGATTTTATGGAAAATATATTGGTTTTCATATATCAAATTGTATTTAATTATTTAAAAGTTTAAGTATAATCCCCATACATAGTTAGGGCTATTGTATCCGCCTAGCAGGTATTTGGCCTCATGGCTTTTAGTGAGAGTGAACAGGTTCTCTATATTGAACTGTAAACGTGCGTTTCGCAGGAATGCCTTCTTGCAAATATGTGCAGGAACGCTATATGACAGGGAAATATTACTCAATCTGAGATTGGCTGCATCAATTACATTTATATCCGCATTGGCATATATACTATACAGATCACTACTATAGAAAGGGCTTTCTGCAAAAATAATGCGAGGTATATTTGTATGAGCTTCATCTCCGGAGGTACGCCAACGGTTTACAATATCTTTGTTGGTTGCGGTAATATTGGTTATATAAGAATAAGCTGCGCTGGAATATGAAGTACCTAATGTAGGCAAGAAAGTATTACGCATTTTGTGTCCTGTTTCATATATCAACATAAACGATAAATCAAAATCCTTATAACGTATATTACTGCTAAACGAACCACTATGAACCGGTACTGTAGTACCTGCATATACAATCGCATCAAGACTGGTAGGCACAGAGGATACAACATCTCCCTTTTCATTATATACCTGAGGTAGCCCGTCGGCGCTGAGTCCGGCCCATTTATAGGCATATATAGCCTGATATGGATTTCCTATGCGGGGATAAGCTGTCGGATAGTCTATCTGAAGATAGTAAACGGGTGCTTCAACATTCACATATGTTACTTTATTCTTATTGTATCCGTAAATTAAAGTAGAGTTTAAAGTAAAATCTTTAGTGCGGATAATATCTCCGGATAAGGTTATTTCCACACCTCTGTTTCTCATTTCACCATTATTGATCTGATACGTGGAATAGCCGAATCCTTCGGTTGGTACCCCCATTGTGCTCGAAAGCAGGTCTTTACCGTATTTATTATAATATTCTATAGTCCCGCTTAATCTGTTTTTAAACAAGGCGAAATCTATACCGATATTAGTTGTGGTTGTTTTTTCCCATGATAATGAAGGATTGGGACGAGAAGATATAGATCCCTGAGTTCCTCCCACATTTGCATTTGTTGAGTAATAAGCAACCATATACGGGGCTTTGTCTTTAGCTATATTGCCACCAATCCCATAAGAAGTTCTCAGTTTAAGGCGATCTATCCATCCAATGGTCATAAATGGTTCTTTATCTATATTCCAGCCCAAGCCGGTAGACCAGATAGGCTTGTTTTGATATTTGGAGGCTGTTCCCCAAAGATTGGACCTGTCCCAACGCAAACTCCCTGTAAACAAATATTTATCATCGTAGGAATAAGCAGCATTTCCATAATAAGAAACAAATCTGTTTGTCACTTCACTCCTGGAAGCAATGTCTGAAGAATAGAATGTTCCTCCCCAGAAAGGACTTACTCCTTTAGCTAATGTTGCTGCATCGATAAGAGTATATGATAGAATATCAGGATCATAGTTAAATAATGTATTGTTGGATATTTCATATTTATTTTCGCGGACCTCATTTCCGATCAAAGCGGTTACCTGATGTTTCTGGCCGAAAGTTTTATCAAAATTGAGTTGCTGGCGCAATGTGTATGCTTTAGAATAAAAATCAACCGTATTATAAATATTACCATATGGAATATTAAATACTGTTGTATTGTTTGTCCGCGAAGCCAGATTATTCACCCTTGACCGTACAGCGTAAGAATCTTTGGTTGATAGTTTAGAATACTGGTCAGAACCATATTCATATTGGAACATGCTACTGAAATTGAGCCATTCTGCAAATGCTATGTTTAATCTGCCATAAGTCCTGTTTTGAAAACTGTTGGTTTTCGCTCTATTCAGACCCAGTTCGTTAAGCGGAGTTATATCCATATTATACAAACCATAATCGTTTATCAGCGCATAATTATCGTTAGTCAACCGTGACGAAGCTAATGACGTATAATTACTGCCATCTGTGTTTTTCAGTACATCATAAGGCATATACTTGTATCCCGGAGATAAGGCATCATAAGATTGTTTATTTTGCTTCTGGTAGTAATTATAAGTTCCTATGTCAAGTTTCAGCCATTTGGTTACCTCAAGGTTATTTGTAATGTTAACACCTATTGACTGATCGTCGGTGTAACGGTCTGCCTGCTTGTTATCGCGATATGTAATGGAGGTCTTGAACATATTATTATCTGTTGTTTTTCCTACCGACAGATTATATTGCTGATAAAATGGGTTTCGTTTAGCATATTTCTCTACATCATTATAATAGCTGTAACCTTGCGCAGAGAGTGTATTTAATTTCTGCTCAAGTTCAGTTTCGGATATCTTTCCGGCATAATAATTAAGAATAGATGTTATTCCCTGGGTCGGATATATATTGGAATCAAGCATACGCTGAGCATAAGCCGGGGCATCGGTACCTTGTAATGATTTATTGTTTGAAGCCCATTCCCTTTCTATATCGATAATGTCACCTGAATTGGTTAATCCGTCTTTATAATAAGAATATGGAGAAAACGTGAACGTACTGGAGAAAGATACCTGCACTTTTCCTTTCGATGCTTTTTTTGTGATAATAACAACGACTCCATTTGCAGCTCTGGCACCATAAATAGATGTTGCAGCGGCATCTTTCAATACTGTAATACTTTCTATATCTTCCATATTAAGTTCGGGGAGGCCTTCTGTCGCTTTGCCGGTATATGCATCATACCTGACATTTTCTATAGGGAAACCGTCTACCACATATAATGGTTGTGTTGTTCCATACATTGAGGTTGTACCTCTCAATAATCCTCCGGTAAAACCGGCAACCTGCCCTTCAAGGAGTGTATTGAGGTCGCTCAGCCGTTGTTTGTCAAGTGTTCCTGATGTTACCTTAGAGAAAGATCCGGTAGCCCGTTCTTTCGAGATAGTCTGATAACCGGTAACAACTACTTCATCCAGACCCGTTATCGATGATCGCATCTCGACATTCAGAACCCTCCTTCCTCCTATAATATAATTCCGGGGAATATATCCTAAATATGAGAATATAAGAGAATCCGATTCCGACCTGACATTTATAGTATAATGCCCATCAGTTTCCGTTGTTGTACCACCTGTAATTTTTCCATCTCTTTTTACTGAAATGACCGCTCCTATTATCGGGAGTTGGTCTTCATCAGTAACAATTCCGGAAACTGTAAATTCAGATTTCGTGTTGTTTTGTGCATCTGCTTTATCTATACCTGACAAGATAAAGAGCATAAGAATACTAAAAGCTATGGTTTTCTTCATATTAGACCTTATTTCAAATAATACATTCGAGAGGGCAAAATAAAAGAATACAATTGTTAAAACAACCGAAAACAGTATATCAATATTAACAATTGTTGTTTTTGTAAAACTTTTAGTGATAAAATGGCAAAACTATCAACGACAAGCAAGCATTCGGTCACAATTTCTTTCGCTCCTGCTTTTCCAATTGATGTACTTTATCTCTGTAAAGAGACGGTGCCATACCAACCGAAGATTGGAATGCGGTATAGAAAGTTGTCGCCGAATTAAATCCAAGATCGGCGGAAAGAGCCTTGAGCGGAATGTTGTTACCGGGATCGGACAGAACCCGAAGGGCATCTTCTATGCGAAAGGTGTTGATGAAATGAGTAAATGACAAACCGGAATATTTATTTATGACCTGCGACAGATAAGTCCTGTTTGTATTAAGGAGCGCAGCCAACTTTTCTATTGTCAGGTCTTTTTGTTTATATTGCTCATTGCGCATAAGGGTAGAGAGTTCCTCGTATAGCTTTATTTCTTTTTCTTCTGTCATCGACGATACGGAATACTTTTCCGGAACAGGCTCTTTTCCCATTTTATTTTTGAATTCATCAATTTGTTCCCTCAGGTCTGCTTCTCTTTTTATGGCTTCCTTATTTCTTTTTACTATTTGAAGGTATAATTTGTTTTTTTTATAATAAGAAATATAGGTTCCTCCTAGTATAAGAAAGATCAGGATAAAAGCGAAAAGGAGTAGCTGGAATTTTTTTTCCTTCTGTAGCAAACTCAGCTTACTCTGTTTTATTTCATTTTCATGCTTTTCAGTATCATACTTTATTCTCAGTTCGCTTAAGGAACGTTCTTTCTCTGCATTGTATATGCTATCCGAAAAGGATTGGAAAATCTTATAATATTTCAATGCATTACCGTAATCGTTATCCAGCTCATAAGAGATGGATATATACTCATATAATTCGGGGACATGAATCGTATTTTTGTTTTTTAAAGAAATATCCAGCCCCTGTTGTAGTAACCGGACAGATTCTTTATATTGCTTTTGTTGAATAAAAACTTTGGACATACCAAGGTATGTACTGGCTATGGAAGAAATCTGGGATTGGTCTTTAAATTTCAAAGCCTTGTTATAAGCTTCTATTGCAGACTTATTATCACCCGACTTGAATAATATATTTCCGTATAAGTTATATAAATTCGTTTTGTCGTGGAAATTATTTTTTTCAGTAATAAACTCAGCTTCTTTAATATACTTCAGTGCTTCGTCATAGTTTCCCAACAAGAAGAACATATAAGCCGAATTGGTAGAGCCGCAATAAATAAGGTAGGCATCACCTTTTTCGTGTCCCAAAGTATAACATTCCAATGCATATTTGAGGCCTTGCGTATCTCTTTTCAGATAGTATATCCCGGATATGTTGCATAGTAATATTGAATATAAACGTTCGTGAGAACTTCGTTTTGCGGCTTCGATGCCTTGAAAGAAATAATTAACAGACCTGTAATAGTCCATTTCTACATTAGATGCATACAGCCCTAATCCGTTATATACAGATGCTAATGCAGAATCGTTGGATAATTTTGTAGCCAGTTCCAGAGACTTGTCAATATAATACTTGGATTTCCGTTCTTCTCCATTCATCATCATAGCCTGGCCCAGATATATATAGGAGTACATCTTAGCAGTTTCATCATTGGTTAGTCGAGCTACACTATCCAAAAGCAGTGCATAATGTATAGTTTGATTGTAATCGCCGCTGTTAATCAATAGCTCACTTATTTTCTTCAATGACTTTTTATCCGTGATATCTTTCTCTAGTTCTGTCTTTAGTTTTACAATAACTTTATTTACGGCCTCTCCCTGTTGTGAAAAGACATATAAGAAACCGCATAATAAAAATATTATGGTTGTAGAAACGCGTTTCGGGACAAAAACATTACACATAAAAGGGGATAAGAGTTTAGTGAGATTGCAACTTAGAAAGAATACTGATATAATTATTTTGTGTAAATAAAGCTAAAAAAAATATATCCACAAGTGAATACAGGTTCAAAAATACAGTAAATGTCAAAAAAATGATGTTGTAAAGAGTATTATATTAGCTCTTAGTTTCAGAATTTTATAGAGTTTTTTTATGGATAAAACTCTTGATTATTAGCTTTTATGCTGTTTTGAGCCAAATATTCATAACTCTATCGGCTACAATTTGATAGACAATTACAATAGTCTTCTTTTTGCGTATTGTAAGTTTAAACATAATGCCCCCAAAATATTTTATAAAAGATCACTGGTATTCTGCCCGGTATGAAAGTGACTTTAGTATACCTTGATCCTCTGATGTCCAGTTCTTTTTGTACGAAATTTTTGGTATCAAAGGCTATTCCAGTATTGGCGTAACCGATATAAACTACCCGTCCGGTAAAAGCTACTTCATTTATAGCAGCCTGATAAGTAATGGGAGCACCCACAGCTACGATCACCACATCAGGCCCGGCCTTGTTTATTATTTCTTGCAAATTTACGATTAAAAAGTAAATTTGCGAGAAATACCGGGCATGTATATTATAAAGCATATAAATTATACTATATTCTTATTTATTATGTAAAGATTTATTTTATATTACTTCTGAATTACAATTACTTATCTTTTAAACTTTACAAATTCTATTTGTTTACATAAGGGATGGAGATACGATCTGATCCTTCAATATTATGTAATCTTATTGAAATGAATACATGCTGATTATCAGATATCTGTACAAAAAAGGTTACATATTCGAAAAGTTTACATAAGCAATGGGGATACGATCTAAGGTTTATCTATTTTATGGAATCACACTATTTATTTGGTGCGGCTTTATATTAAAAAATCAACAATCGGTAGCCTACCTATCTGTTGAAATAATTTTATCCTTGACCCTGTTTGCGGCAAATAGCTCAATCTGCTTTGAATCCATAGTATTGTGATATTTGCTGAAGTATTGATATTGAAGTCATTCAATAAAATTTACTAAATCTTTCCAGGCAACAACATCTCCATTTGATGTTTTCATCGATTTGTCGCCTGTATATACTGCATGAAGTTGTTCCGTAGCTGTGCCGGATAATTGTGCCCATTTGCCGATGCCCTTAAAATAATCGGAAGAAAAGGTCGCTCCCGACTTAATCTCCCAGGCGTTTTGCCTTCCATTCACAATATTGAGTAAATCTACCTCGTTTCCGGTACTATCCCGCCAAAATGTAATTTCAGGCTCTTTACCGGTGTTGAGTGATTTTTTAATAAATTCATTTATCACAAGATTTTCGAAAAGTCCTCCCCGCAGAAAATGTGTGGAAAGCTGTTTGGCATCGTTAATATCCAAAAGTGAACAAGCCAGCCCTGTATCGTAAAAATATAACTTAGGGCTTTTGACCAACCGTTTTGCATAGTTATTGTGATCCGGTTTGAGTAAGTAAAGGATATAACCGGCTTCAAGTAATGACACCCAAGCCTGTGCGGTAGAAACAGCCACTCCGCATTCATTGGCAAGCGAAGAGAGGTTTAATAACTGCCCGATACGTCCGGCACATAGTTTTATAAAACGGATGAATTTGCTCAGATCACCGATATTCTTTATTAACCGTACATCCCTTTCTACATAAGTCTGGATATAAAAAGGATAGAAGTCGCCAGGAGCAATGTCTTTATCATAAAGACGTGGATAACCTCCCTTGAAAATTTCCTGATCAACAGTTTCCGGCAAAACGTTTCCGGCTTGCATTTCTGAGTGGGAAAATGGCAATAGCCGTAGAATCGCAGTTCTACCGGCAAGCGATTGGCCGACATGTTGCATCAGCAGGAAATTATGAGAACCGGCCAGAAGGTACATCCCTTCTTTATTTTCTTTGTCTACATGTCCTTGTATGTAAGAAAATAACTCCGGCACACGCTGAATTTCATCTATTATAGTTTTGTCCGGATAGGTTGCCAGAAAGCCCCGGGGATCTTCTGATGCAAACAACCGGATATCGGGATCTTCAACGGTTACATAGCTGTAATTTGGAAATGTGGTTTTTAAGAGCGTTGATTTTCCCGATTGGCGAGGGCCGGTCAAAGTAACAACCGGATATTTTCCCGCCATCTCTTTTAATTTATTTTGTAACTCACGTTCTATCATAGTAAAATACATTTCTTGCAAATTTACGATTTAAAAGTGAATTTGCAAGAAATATCAGGCATGTATATTATGAAAGCAGAAAAATTATACAAATATGTTATTTATTATGTAAATATCTGTAATTATATAACACTGGATTACAGATGTTTATATTTTAACACAAAAATATTAAATTATTTTCTTGAGTTTGAACGTATTTAATCAGTAAGTTAAAGAAATTTTGTTTACTCTTTTCAACTTTTTTTATATTAACACCCTATTCTTTGTTGTGAATTGAAGATACTTTGAAAGGAACAAGTTGGTTTGTAGTGAAGACAATTATTATTTAGGTCTGGGTTAATAACTATCAGGATTGGTTGGTTTTTAGGGACCGTTGCGATGAGAGATCGTGACGGTTTTTTAATAAAAAAGCAGTAAAGTGAATTACTGCCTTAACCTAAACCAATGATAGTTGCCCTATCTATATATTAATGGAATTAATATCACTGTATCCGACGGTCCAGTAACCGTCCTCATCCTCAAATTTTAACTGAAACAAATAATTATATCCTTCAGGGCACTCGCCTCTTTCATCATCAGCAAAACGGTAATCATCAACATCTTTGTTTACTAATTGAGAAATCAGTTCCCCTAAGTCTTCCTTTGTTTGAATCTCAAAATCACCAAGTGATTTATTTGTAAATTTCATAGCCGATCAATTAATGGTGCAAAATTATTAGGTTATGTTTGAAGAGGCAACTTTATTAACTTTTAGTTATCAACATTATTTCAGATGGGTATTCTTATTCACTTACGAAGATTTTCCTCGATTTGGGTTACTCTTTCATTCAAATCATTTACTGAATAACCAGACCTGTAAAAAACCACTTCAATTTTAACCAGTTTATCATTCTTAGGATTTGGTGATCCCTTAAAGTTTAATGTAAACATCTTAAAATTAAATTGTTATGAGTTTAATCGCGGCATTTTCATTTTACAACATGAAATTGCGACATGAACGAATAGTGGTTAGTGGGTTTTAGGGTTTATAAATCATAGGAAGTTTTCAAAAATATGCCTTTTTAGGTATTTAGCCCGTCTTTTTGATATATATAACTCGCTTATTATATGATTTTTATACTAAAATAAGTCTGTATATATAAAAATAGGAATGGTTGTCTCACGACAACCAATCTTCACTCCTAACCATAAATCTAATACCATGAAAAATACATTACAAATGTAAAGGATATTTTTTATATACACAAACAAAATAACATTAAAATTAAATATTTAACATCAATGTAACACAAACTAAACAAATAATTATTCAAAAAGTCATTTTAGATAGCTAATTTACAACATATTTAAAAGATAATAGTTAGCTTTGTATCAAAGACAAAAACTTTATGGCATCATTTTTGTTTGAATTGTAATAAATTAATTAGAGTTAATAAGAATTTATTGGACAAAAGCAATTAGAATTAAGTCTTATATTTGTAGCATGCGTTGGAAACATCAAATAAACGGTTATGGAAAATAATTTTTCACAAAGAGTTCGCAAAATCATGACTTACAGTCGTGAGGAGGCCGGACGTCTACAGACAAACTATCTTGCGCCGGAACATTTGATGCTTGGGATTCTCCGCAACGGAGAGGGATTAGCCATACAGGCATTAAAAGATTTCGGAATAGATTTACTGGAGTTAAAAGACAATATTGATAATAACATATTAAAGCAACAGGAGGATGCATACCCAAACAGTGAAATCGTATTAAATAAAAGCACTGAAAAGATCTTGAAAATGAGCATATTGGAAGCCAGGTTAACCAGAAGTCAGGAAACCGATTCTGAACACCTTCTTCTGGCCATACTTAAAGATCATGACAATGTGGCTGCGATGCTGTTGGAAAAATATCATATGGACTATAATGGAGCGTTTACCTACATCAAAAGTATGAGTGACATTCTACACAACAATAATAATAAACAATCACCTCTCATGGGCGCTGATTTTACGGACGACGATGACGATGACGATGAAGTCGTAAGCGGAAATTCAAACGTAGGCACACAGTCGCGTCAGGCAACGGATACACCTGTTCTTGACAATTTTGGTACAGATATGACCAAGGCTGCTATGGAGAATAAATTAGATCCGATAGTTGGCCGCGAAAAAGAAATAGAACGTTTGGCACAAATACTTAGCCGTCGAAAAAAGAATAACCCTATACTGATAGGGGAACCCGGTGTAGGTAAATCGGCTATAGTAGAAGGACTCGCCCTGCGTATTACTCAAAAAAAGGTATCACGTATACTCTTCGATAAACGCGTGATAGCTCTTGACATGGCTTCGGTTGTAGCCGGCACAAAATACCGTGGACAATTTGAAGAGCGTATCAAAGCTATATTGAACGAACTATCGAAGAACCCGAATATAATTCTGTTCATCGACGAGATCCATACAATTGTGGGCGCAGGTGGCGCTACCGGTTCCCTGGATGCGGCTAACATGCTGAAACCGGCTCTGGCACGTGGCGAAATACAATGTATCGGCGCTACAACACTGGACGAATATCGTAAGAATATAGAAAAAGACGGAGCCTTGGAGCGTCGTTTCCAGAAAGTTATGGTAGACCCTACCACAGCCGAAGAAACATTGCAGATATTACATAACATCAAGGACAGATACGAAGAACATCACAATGTGAAATATACAGAGGATGCCCTCGAAGCTTGCGTAAAACTGACTGACAGGTATATTACAGACCGCAACTTCCCGGATAAGGCCATTGATGCCCTGGACGAATCCGGATCGCGTATGCACATTGCCAACATACAGGTACCGAAAGAGATAGAAGATATAGAAGCAGAACTAAATAGTGTAATAGAGCAAAAAGGTGAAGCTGTTAAGGCACAGAAATATGAATTAGCTGCCAGTTTCCGTGACACGCAACGACAATTGATGGCTAAACTGGAAAACGCGGAAGCGGAATGGAAAGCTTCATTGAAAGAGAAGCCGGAAACTGTAGACGCAGAAATGGTAGCGGCAGTGGTTTCTATGATGTCGGGGATACCTGTACAACGAATCGGTGAATCGGAAGGTCTTAAACTTGTAGGCATGAAGGATAGCCTGAAAGCCTCTGTTGTGGGGCAAGATGAAGCTGTTAACAAAATAGTAAAAGCTATACAGCGTAACCGCATAGGGCTGAAAGATCCTAACCGTCCGATTGGTTCGTTCATGTTCCTTGGCCCTACAGGTGTCGGTAAGACTCACTTAGCGAAAATGATCGCGGAACAACTGTTTGATTCGGCTGATGCCCTTATTCGCATCGACATGAGCGAATATATGGAGAAATTCAACGTATCGCGCCTGGTCGGAGCGCCTCCGGGATATGTAGGATACGAAGAAGGTGGATTATTGAGCGAGAAAGTACGCCGCAAACCGTATTCGGTAATATTATTGGATGAAATTGAAAAAGCCCACCCTGATGTTTATAACATTTTGCTTCAGGTGATGGACGAAGGTCATTTAACGGATAGTCTTGGACGTAAAATAGATTTCAAGAATACTATCCTGATTATGACATCCAATGTAGGCACACGTCAACTGAAAGATTTTGGCGGAGGCATCGGGTTCAACAGACATGATGCGGCTAACAGAGAATATTCAAGAAGCGTGCTTCAAAAAGCATTGAACAAGACCTTTTCACCCGAGTTTCTGAATCGTGTGGATGACATCATCACATTCGACCAGTTGGATAAGACATCCATTGAGAAGATTATCGACATCGAATTGAAAGGGTTCTATAAGCGTATGATCGAGTTGGGATATACCATTGACCTAAGCCAGGAAGTAAAAGACTTCCTTGCTGATAAGGGGTATGATGTACAATTCGGCGCCCGTCCGCTAAAACGCGCTATTCAGAACTATGTAGAAGATGAAATCGCCGAACTGATACTTTCAGGAGTAGTAAAAGAGGGCGGTACTATAAGCTTCGAAGTAGATAAAGAGAATAATAAACTAAAAGCTATTGCCAAATAGTAGCTTAACTATAAAAAGAAAAAGGAGGTTGTCTCAAAATAGATTTGAGATGGCCTTTTTTATCCTATGACTCGTTTTCCTATAGTTTTTCTCTTTCTTTTTCCACTATTGTTTTTTCCTACATTTCACGGTTCTCCTGTTTTCGACAAGTCTGAAAAATAAAAATTCAACTATTTGATTTATAGCTATTAATCGGTTCTTTGTTTGCTATTTTGGGTGTCCCGTGCTATATTTGCGTATGTTTATCCGTAAAAAGTTGAATAAATCGGGCAGTACCAGTATTCAAATTATCTCCAAATTAAGGGGTCGGTATAAAGTTCTAGAAAGTGTTGGGGTTGGAAAGAGTGAACAAGAAATCTCCACCCTGATGCTTAAAGCCCATTCTCTGCTCAAACATCTACATGATAATCAACCTTTCTAATGCTGATAATTTTATCAATATATGGATATCTTTTATGGTAGCGGGAATATCATCTGTATTTTGGGGAGCCATCTCATTATTTCTTAAGAAGAAACAAGTTTAAATGTAACTGATAATCATACAACATAAAAAAGAGGGTGTGTCAAAAGATAAAACTCCCGTCATTGCGAGGTGGAACCCAATTTTTTGGGCACAATGTGTATATGACAGAATGCTAAATCGCTACATTTTTGATATGTTGAATATGTTTTCATTTCACTCATTATCAACAGTATATAAAAATCTGCCATTGGTAACATAGTGAAGCAATCCAGAAAAAGAAATAAATTTTTGGATTGCCCTAAAACACTGCTGAAATTAATCCTATTTCTGATTTGAGTTTTCAAGAATGGATAAATTCCATATCTCTTAATCTTTTGTATAATTTAAAAAACTTACTGACATACTGTTGTCAAACCGGGAGAATATCTTTGCAGTGCAAACTAATTTAAAATATTTTATTATGAAAATCAAATCTTACCTATCGTTTAATGGCAATGCAGAAGAAGCGCTAAACTTTTATGCCGGAGTATTCAATGGAACTATCGGCGAAATCTATCGTTATGGGGAGTGGAAGGAAATGGAAAGTCCTGCTGACTATAAGGACAAAATAATCCATTCGTGCCTTAGTTTTAATGGTTGTACTATCAGCGTGGCAGATACAATGCCGGGGACAAAGGCTGATTTTGGTTCTTTGGGACATACAATTACTATATTTTGCGACACAGAGCAACAACTTAATGATATTTATACTAAATTGCCTGTGGGTGGACAAATAAAATGCGAACTTTGTCAGCCGGGTTATGCTAAACTATATGCAGAAATTTTAGATAAATTTGGCGTACTTTGGGCATTGATTATAGAATGAGAGAGTGAATAAAGACTTGAACCGGTTTGACCGAATATCCGCGCTACTGGTGCAATTACAATCACGGCCGATTGTTAAAGCATCTGAAATGGCAGAGCGTTTTGCTGTAAGCCTTCGTACTATCTATCGTGATATGCATACCCTGTCGGAAGCAGGTGTGCCTATTTGTGGTAATTCGGGAATCGGTTACTCTTTAATTGAGGGTTATAAGTTGCCCTCACTCATGTTTACCAAAGAGGAAGCAATAGCATTCCTTACTGCCGAAAAGATTATCGAGCAGCTTACGGATGCCCAGAACAGCAATTATTTTCGTCAGGGAATGGATAAGATTCGTGCTGCATTGCGAGCTGTGGATAAAAAGTACCTCCACAACATGGGCGATAGTATCGCAGTGTATAAAAGCCGGAATGCAGGCGAAAGTTTACCCAATTCGATGCAGGTAATATTAGGCAGTATAAACGATAAGCTGATCATCGAAATTGACTATACCAATGCAGATGAAAATAAAAGTAAAAGAGCATTAGAAGCAGTCGGTATTACCTATTCGCATCCTCGGTGGTATCTTTCAGCCTGGTGCCATTTGCGGAAAGAATACCGGATGTTCAGGCTCGACCGTATCAGTAATATAAAAACAACGGGCAACGCGCATACGAAAGTGCACCCGCCTTTGGAATCGCTTCTTGGGTGTGACGATCCTCAATGTTTGATAGAAGTAGTATTACATACAAGCAAAGAGTTGTCGAAATATTTTGCCGACAGATGTTATTTTATGGGACTGACGGAAGAGAATGAACTTGAAAACGGACAAGTAGAACAAATCTACATGGCATATTCACTCGAACCTATAGCAAGGTGGGTATTGGCGAATGCCGACACAACAACGGTAGTTAAACCCGTTGCAGTAAAAGATATTATAAAACAAATCGTTCAGAAATTAGACGTATGAAATGAGCACGATCATGTCATGCAAATTCCATACAATCATTAAAAAACAAATTATTACGTATGAAAATTAATAGTGAAGAAATAAAAAATCTCGAACCGATTAAAACGATTGCAATTTCACACATTGGCGATTATTCAGGTATTGGCGATACATTTGAGAAGCTTGCCATGTGGGCAGGTACAAACAATCTTTGGGCAGCCTCTCCAAAAATGGCAGGGATTTACCATGATGACCCGATGAGTACTCCGGTAGACAAATTACGCTCCGAAGCTTGTTTGGAAGATCTTTCGGGAATTGAACCCGGCGATGGAATGCATCGCTATACAATAAGTGGAGGTAAGTATTTTGTGATGCAGGTAGAGGTAACTATGTCCGAATATGGTGAAGCCTGGGAAAAAGTGGACGCTGCGGTTAACGAAAAAGGCTATGAATGCGATACACGCGATCACTATGAGCTATACGTGAGTTGCTTGGGCGATATGCAGGATGCTGATGCACCCTGGTTAGTAAATCTGTGTATCCCGATAAAATAGATTTAGAATTTATATTAGCTTTTGAATATAGCTGTCCCAAAAGTCTCAATGACGGAGAAAAAGACCTTTTGGGACAGCTTCTTTTTTTGTTTATCAGGAGTATGTTATATCTCTGTTTTATAGAGGCTGTGAGGCATCTCCTTTTGCTGTAGAAACAATGGAAATGCCGAAGTATAATATCGGATAGTTTTATCCTATCTGGCTACCGGGTGTAACATTCTTAGGCGGTTGTATCAGGGATAGCGTTCCGTCGGTATCTTCTACCGAAAGCAGCATCCCTTGCGATTCCACTCCTTTCAGCTTGCGAGGTTCCAGGTTGGCTACAAAACAAACCTGTTTGCCAACAAGGTCTTCCGGCTTGTACCATGCCGCTATGCCCGAAATGATCGTGCGCTTGCTCATACCATCGTCTATCAGGAATTGAAGCAGTTTGTCTGCTTTTGGCATTTTGATACATTCCAATACTGTACCTACACGCAAATCGAGTTTAGCAAAATCATCGAAAGCAATATTTGCCTTTTGCGGTGCGACTTTCACTTCTGTGGCTTCGTTTGCTTTCTTGGTATCTAAAAGTTTTTGCACTTGTTTTTCTATTGTTTCATCTTCTATTTTAGAGAACAATAATTCCGAAGCATTCAATTGATGTCCCACAGGAAGCAGGTCTATTCGTCCCAACTGATCCCATGTCAGATTTTCCATGTTGATAAACTGGCGAATCTTCTTCACGCTGAACGGAAGGAATGGTTCGAAAGCAATAGCCAGATTGGCTGTTATCTGTAAGGCAATGTTCAGTATTGTTTCCACGCGCGCCATATCTGCCTTTGCCACTTTCCAAGGTTCTGTATCTGCCAGATATTTGTTCCCGATGCGTGCCAGATTCATTGCTTCCTTCTGCGCATCTCGGAAACGGAAAGTATTCAGATAGGATTCAACAACCGTTTTTACATCGGCAAACTCTTTTAGGGTTTCCTTGTCGTAGTCGGTCAGTTCATTGGCTTGGGGTACTTTATTGTCAAAATATTTTTGAGTCAACACTAATGCCCGGTTGATAAAATTACCGAGTATGGCCACCAATTCATTGTTATTTCGTGCCTGAAAATCTTTCCACGTAAAGTCATTGTCTTTTGTCTCCGGAGCATTGGCAGTAAGTACATAGCGAAGTATGTCTTGTTGTCCCGGAAAATCTTCAAGATATTCGTGCAGCCATACCGCCCAGTTGCGGGATGTAGATATTTTGTCACCTTCCAGATTCAGGAACTCGTTTGCAGGGACGTTTTCCGGCAAGATAAACGAACCTTCGGCTTTCAGCATGGCAGGGAATACAATGCAGTGGAATACGATATTGTCTTTCCCGATGAAATGTACCAGTTTTGTATCTTCCGATTTCCACCATTTTTCCCAACTGTCGGGCAATAACTCGATTGTATTCGAGATATATCCTATCGGCGCGTCGAACCATACATACAATACTTTGCCCTGCGCGTCAGGCAGCGGAACAGGCACACCCCAATCAAGGTCACGGCTTACGGCACGTGGTTGCAAGCCCATGTCGAGCCACGATTTGCATTGTCCGTATACATTCGGTTTCCATTCTTTATGGTCTTCGAGTATCCACCGACGGAGCCACGATTCATGCTTGTCGAGTGGCAAATACCAGTGTTTGGTTTCGCGCATCACCGGAGTAGAACCGGATATGGTGGAACGTGGATTTTTCAGGTCGGTAGGACTAAGCGAAGTCCCGCACGATTCGCATTGGTCACCGTATGCGTTCGGGTTGCCGCAATGAGGGCATTCGCCCATAATGTAACGGTCGGCGAGGAACATACGGGCCTCTTCGTCGTAATATTGTTCGCTGGTTTTTTCTTCAAATTCTCCCTTATTATATAACTTAAGGAAAAAATCGGAAGCCGTTTCCTTATGTATCTCCGAGCTGGTACGCGAATAAATATCGAACGCGATACCAAAATCGGCAAATGATTTTTTGATAATCGCATGATACTTATCCACAACATCCTGAGGGGTTACACCTTCTTTTTTTGCCCGGATAGTAATAGGCACTCCGTGTTCGTCCGATCCGCCGATATGTATAACTTCCTCTCCTTTCAGTCTGAGGTAACGGACATAAATATCCGCCGGAATATAAACACCCGCAAGGTGCCCTATATGTACCGGTCCGTTAGCATATGGAAGAGCCGAAGTAACAAGAGTCCTATTGTATTTCTTGGTCATATATGATAGTTTTTTTTATTTTTTATTTTTAGAACCACAAAGATAGAAACTTAAGGGCAAAAAACATGTAGTGTAAAATGTTTTTTACTCACAACTATTTTTATATTTTTGCCCTGTCGAAACATAAAATCGGGACAATAAATGACACCAGTATACGAATATAAAATGAAAGTGCGTGATTATGAATGTGATGCGCAGGGTATTGTAAATAATGCTAACTATCAGCATTACTACGAAGTTGCCCGTCATGAGTTCTTGGAACAACACGGTTTGAATTTTTATGAATTGCACGGGAAAGGTATCGATGCCGTAGTGGTCAGCGTATATATCCGTTACAAGCACTCTTTGCGGGGAGCCAATGATTTTATTTGCACCGTGGACTCTGTTGAGAGGGATGGGGTACGGATTATCTTCAATCAAAAAATAGTTCGTTTGAAAGATAATAAAGTATGTTCGACCGCCAGGGTTGAAACGGCATGTATGATAGATGGAAAAGTAAAAAAGCCTGAAATTTTTGATCAGTCATTAGCAAAATATTTAGAATGAAACAAAGTTTATTCCTTTTCGTTTTCCTGCTTTCTTTGGCTGCTTATCCGCAATCAGCGAAGGAAAAAGGTTTGCAGACGATAAATAGACAGGCAGCTGAGGCTCATGTCGGCTTTTTGGCAAGTGATGCCCTCGAAGGACGGCAAGCCGGACATCGTGGCGGGCGAATTGCAGCCGGGTATATCAAATCACAACTGCAAGCTATAGGGGTATCCCCTTACAGGGAAACTTATTTCCAACACTTCGAAGCTTACAAGGCAGACGGGCGGAAACGTTATTCTGTCAATCCCGATTCTATTGCTAAATGGACGGCAGGTAAAACATACAGTAAGGTAGATTTGCAGAATGTGTTTGGGGTTATTGAAGGAAAAAACGAGTCCGGGTTTGTAGTCGTAGGCGCTCATTACGATCATCTGGGAATCGGTGAAGCTGTGAATGGCGACAGCATATACAACGGCGCTGACGATAATGCATCCGGCGTGTCGGCTGTATTGCAGATTGCTAAAGCATTTGTAGAATCGGGGCAGCAACCCGGACGGACTATAATCTTTGCTTTTTGGGATGGAGAAGAATCTGGATTACTCGGTTCGGAATATTTTATGCTCAATTGTCCGGTTACTTCTCAAATCAAAGCTTACCTGAACTTCGATATGATCGGGCGTAACAATGATGAGTCGAATCCTGAACATGTCGTTTTCTTCTATACAGATTCGCGTCCGGCATTCGGTGACTGGCTTCGAAACGATATTCGTGATTACGGATTAAATCTGAAACCTGATTACCGTCCCTGGGATAAACCTGTTAGTGGTAGCGACAACGCGTCTTTTGCCAAGAGAGGGGTTCCCATTCTTTGGTATCATACCGATGGGCATCCTGATTATCATAAACCGGGCGATCATACAGATAAAATAAATTGGAATAAGCTTGTAGATATCACCAAAGCTGCTTACCTTAACACTTGGAATTTGGCAAATTCAGATGCCTATTAGTTACTTGATACAATATAACTATATGAAAAACAAGATATTATTAGCACTTTTATTCATTCTGCCCTCATTTGTTTTTTCTCAGTCTGCCGAAGAAAAAGGTCTTTCGTCAATAGTCAGGCACGATGCCGAACGATTTATAACTATTTTGGCAAGTGATAGCCTCGAAGGACGAAAAGGCGGGGAACCCGGAGGTTTGAAAGCAGCGGAATACATTCGTGCCGAACTGAAAAGCATGGGAGTGAAACCTTGGAAAAAAGATTATTTTCAGCCTTTTACAAGCACAAGTTTCAGAGCTACATCGAACGAAATGCGTAATGTTTTGGGATATATCAGGGGAAAGAACGCGAATGAAGTGGTGATGGTTGGCGCACATTACGATCATATTGGAATAAGAAAGACCCCGATAGATAACGACAGTATATTCAATGGAGCGGATGATAATGCTTCGGGTGTGGCAGCCGTATTGCAGGTAGCGAAGGCTTTTATGGCATCGGGGCGACAACCCGAACGGACGATCATTTTCGGATTCTGGGATGGTGAAGAGATGGGACTGTTAGGTTCATATCACTTTGTAGACGATTATTATAAAAATATTCCTATCCCGTTAACAGCAGCACCTGAGATAAAAGCATATATCAATTGCGATATGGTGGGAAGGAACAAGGATGATAATACAAAACACGTTATCGCCTACTATTCTCCCGAAAAGGAGATATTCCAGACATGGATAAATGACGATATAGAGGGTTATAATCTAAACTTGGAACCGGAATTCCGTTCAATGGATAATCAGAACGGAGGCAGCGACCATATGCCGTTTATGTCGGCAGGAGCGCCAATCATCTTTTATCATACCGACCTGCATAAGGATTACCACAAATTGACGGATCATTCCGATAAAATAAATTTCGATAAAGTAACCGAAATAGCTAAAGTCACCTTCTTGAATATGTGGCACATGGCTAACGAAGAGGATTATTGATTGGCCGATAAGATAATGGATAGCTCTGTCTTTGCGGGCGGGATATATTGTTCGTCTTTGCGAACGTAGTGAAGCAATCCATAAAAAGAAATAAATTTAGATGGGTCTGCCCTAATTAATAGCACCCTTATTTCTTTATTCCAAAATAAATTCCCATTTTTGTATTAAATACCAGTTCGGCCTATAATTTTAGGAAAGAAGGTATTTACTTCCCCCATGTTGTATAGAGTTTAGCCGGCTAAACTCTGTATTAATTTATTTGTATTGTTTTTTATAAGTGGTTTCTTTTACGGAGAAGGTATGTTATGATGTCTGACCGGTATAAGAACTGAAAATAAACTTTTGGACAAAGGATTATTCCGGTGAT
The DNA here is from genome assembly GCF_054601275.1 of Dysgonomonas reticulitermitis. Lineage (NCBI taxonomy): Bacteria > Pseudomonadati > Bacteroidota > Bacteroidia > Bacteroidales > Dysgonomonadaceae > Dysgonomonas > Dysgonomonas reticulitermitis. The sequence continues at coordinate 30,067 of NZ_BAAHWU010000028.1, forward strand.
CTTTTTTCCTGAAAATATAAAACACTTTTACTCTATATTATGAACATTATTACAAGAAATTTTTTTTATACCATTTTGGTATGCCTTATCTTTCCAACCATCACAGAAGCACAGGAAGCGTTGCCCTACTGGAAAGACGTAAGCGTTGTAGGAGTAAATAAAGAGGCTCCGCGTACTACATTTATGAGTTACGGCAATGCAGCCGATGCTGCTAAATCTATTGCGGCGCCGTATTCTCATTACGAAAACAGTCAGTATTATTATCCGCTCAACGGCACATGGAAATTTTATTTTGTAGATGCTTATAAAAAGCTGCCTGCGAATATTACCGATCCAAACACCAGCCTTAGCGGATGGACGGATATAAAAGTTCCGGGCAACTGGGAACTTCAGGGGTATGGCGAAGCCTTCTATGTAAACCATCCATACGAGTTTGCGACATATAACCCGACTCCTCCGCTGTTGCCTGAAAACAATCCGGTGGGAGTCTACCGCCGCGATATAGATATTCCGGCCGATTGGATGAGCTTGAGCCGTGATATATTTTTGCATATCGCCGGAGCTAAATCGGGTGTATACGTATATGTTAACGGAAAAGAAGTAGGATATAGCGAAGACTCAAAAGATCCCGCCGAATTCCTGATAAATAAATATCTTAATCCGGGTAAAAATGTACTTACCCTCAAAATATTCCGTTGGAGTACAGGTTCCTGGCTCGAATGTCAGGACTTCCTGCGTATGAGTGGTATCGAGCGCGATATATTTATCTGGTCGCAACCTAAAACAGCAATCAAAGATTTCAGGGTGGTTTCTACCTTGAATGATACATATAAAGATGGTATCTTCAAGCTGGGCATCGATTTGAAAAACGCCAATCCGACAGATGAAAATGTTACTGTGAAGTATGATCTTACAGATGCCGCCGGTAATACTGTTACTTCCGGTTCAAAGTTTGTCGCAGTTAATGCAAACGGAGTCACTACCGTGGACTTCGGTTACACATTGCCGGATGTGGCCACATGGACTGCCGAAAGCCCGAATCTTTATAAGCTGATGATGACGGTAGAAGTGGGCGGCATGGTTGTAGAAGTCGTTCCTTTCAAAGTCGGTTTCCGTAAAATAGAAATTAAGGATAGCGGAATGAAAGTTAATGGTAAAAACCTGAGACTATTCTATGTAAACAACCAACCTATCAAACTGAAAGGTACAAATATCCACGAAACTGGAGAAAACGGACACTACCTGACTCCCGAACAAATGCGCCGCAACTTCGAACTGATGAAGTTGAACAATATCAATTCGGTGCGTCTGAGCCACTATCCTCAGGATCGTAAATTCTATGAAATGTGCAACGAATACGGTCTTTACGTCTACGATGAAGCCAATATCGAATCTCACGGCATGTATTACACCCGTTGGCCGGACGATATGCGCAAAGGCGCGGTAGGGCACATCGATGGCCGGAAACGTGGTACTTTGGCGCATAACCCCGATTTCCTGGAAAGCCATTTGTCCCGTATGAAAAATATGTTTGAGCGTAACAAGAATTATCCTTCAGTAACTATCTGGTCGATGGGTAACGAAGCCGGAAACGGATACAACTTCTATAATGGTTACGTACTATTGAAAGAACTGGACAAAGACCTGACGGCGCGCCCTGTAAATTATGAGAGATCGCTGTGGGAATGGAATACAGATATGTACGTGCCTCAATATCCTACGGCAAAACATCTGAAAAATTGGGCTGAAACCGGAGGAAATCACCAATCGGGCTATGCGGTACCTGTTGTTCCGTCGGAATATTCCCACGCTATGGGTAACTCGAATGGTAACTTGTACGACCAATGGGTGGAAATATATAAATATCCGATCCTGCAAGGCGGATATATCTGGGAATGGATAGACCATGCCGTGAAATATGAAAAAGACGGCAGGACAATATGGGCATATGGCGGCGACTTTGGTAAAGACCAGCCTTCGGACGGGAACTTTGTGGCCGACGGAATTGTCAATCCCGGCCAAGACCCGCATCCGGCAATGGCAGAGGTGAAATATACGCATCAGAATGTGGGCTTCGAAGCAGGAGATCTGAGCAAAGGGCAGGTGAAAATCAAGAATCGTTTCTACTTTACCGATTTGTCAAAATACAATGTGAAATATCAGATTTTGGAGAACGGAAAAATAATTAAAGAAAGCCCTCTGAATCTTAGCCTTGCGCCGCAAGACTCCGTAATTGTAAATATCCCTGTGGAGCAATTGAAAGCAAAACCGGGTGTAGAATATTTCGTTAATTTCGAAGTTACGTCAAAAGTAGCCGAACCTCTTGTTCCGGCAGGGCATGTTATAGCATACGATCAGTTCGTGTTGCCTGTAAAAGAAGAAAAATCAGCTTATACAAACACGAACGGGCCTAAGCTTTCTGTATCCGAATCAGGGAACAACCTGTCGGTAACATCATCGAAAGTAAACTTTACGTTCGACAAGCAACAGGGCATCGTAACTTCTTACAAAGTAGACGGAATGGAATATTTTGCCGGTGGATTCGGTATACAGCCTAATTTCTGGCGGGCGCCGAATGATAATGATTATGGCAATGGCGCGCCTCAACGCCTGCAAATATGGAAAGAATCGAGCAAAAACTTTAAAATCGCTTCTGCCGTAGCAAAAATGGAAGGTAACACAGCAGTTATGTCCGTTACTTATGCCCTTGCTGCCGGAAACTTCTATATCGTAAATTATAAAGTATATCCGTCGGGTATCGTGAATGCAACGGTCAGATTTACTTCTGCCGACGCGAATGAGCGGGAGGCTCAGCTTTCGCGCGAGGCTCTCGAGTTTACGGCTTTGGGTAGTACAACCGTAGGCGCCAGCCAGCAAAGATCTAAAACCGCGAAACTGGAAGTACCTCGTATTGGCGTCCGTTTCCGCCTGCCTGCGACGATGAATCAGGTGCAATATCTGGGACGCGGGCCACAAGATAACTATGCCGACAGGCATATGGGTACGATCGTTGGTTTATACAAGACTACTGCCGAAGATATGTATTATCCGTATGTGCGTCCTCAGGAAAACGGACATCATATGGATACCCGTTGGGTAGCATTGAATACCGGTAAAGGCGAAGGTCTTCTTATCGAAGCGGATAAAACCATCGGCTTCAATGCTTTGAGAAATTCAGTGGAAGATTTTGACGGCGAAGAAAATAAAAACGTTGATTACCAATGGCGAAACTTCTCACCGGAGGAAATAGCAAACAACGATCCGGAGAAAGCCAAAAATGTACTGCGCAAACAAACACATGAAGCGGATATTGTACCCCGCGACTATGTCGAAGTATGTGTGGATATGAAGCAATCGGGTGTTGCCGGACATGATAGTTGGGGAGACCGAGTATTACCTCAATACAGTATTTTTGCTAATCAGGAATATAATTGGGGATTCACTCTGATTCCGATAAATAATCCGGCTGAAGCTGTCAAAAAAACAGGATTAAAATATTAAGGGCTATTTGAAATGCTTAAATGCGTCATTAATTTTTACTGAGTGCTTAAAAATGTTCGAATCTGTATGAATTGAATCTAAAAAAAGGCTTAATTTAGCATAAGTCTTTTTTAGATTCGGTTTCTATTGCTGTATAATAATGTATAATTAAAAATACGATATAATGAGAAAACACAACTTGATAATTTTAATTAGTTTTTTATTTTGCTTTTCGCTGGCAATGTCCGCCCAGAAACAATTTACGTTGAAGGCTCCTGATGGAAAACTGGAGGCTAACATTACGGTCGGAAAAACGGTAGAATACACTGTCGCTCACAAGGGTGATATTATGCTCGACAAATCAGCCATTGCTTTACTGTTGAACGATGGTACGGCATATGGTGTCGATACCAAACTATCAGGATCGTCAACCAGGGCTGTCAATCAATTTATCAGCTCGCCTATTTACAAACGGAGTCGGATTACCGACAATTACAACGAGCTGACCCTTAAATTTAAGGGAGATTATAACATCATCTTCAGGGCATATAACGATGGTATAGCCTACCGTTTTGTTTCGGCCTCTAAAAAGCCTTTCGAAGTGAATAATGAAAAAGCAGAATTTAATTTTCCGGCCGGTCAAAAGATTTTCGTAGCTTATGCTAATAAGCCCGAAGGCGCACTCGAAAGCCAATACATGAATTCTTTCGAACAACCGTATCATAACATCGCTTTATCAGATTGGAATAAAAAACGGTTAGGTATTTCTCCGCTTGTGGTCGAGGGGGCGAACGGAAAAAAAGTTTGTATCGTAGAAGCCGACCTGATGAATTATCCGGGCATGTTCTTGTACCCTGCAGACGCAGCGAATGGTCTGAAAGGTGTATTTGCTCCTTATCCTGAAAATGTTGAGCAAGGAGGACATAATATGTTGCAGGAACTTGTCAGATCGCGTGAATCATATATCGCTAAATATGACGGAGCAACGAATTTTCCTTGGCGAGCTGTGATTGTTGCCGAGAAAGACTCTCAATTGGCTGATAACGATATGGTTTATAAACTGGCAACTCCATCTCAGGGAGATTTCTCATGGGTAAAACCCGGAAAAGTAGCGTGGGACTGGTGGAACGCGTGGAATTTGTATAATGTCGATTTTCGTTCGGGGGTAAATAATGAAACATATAAATATTACATCGATTTTGCTTCTGAATATGGTATCGAATATGTTATTCTTGACGAGGGCTGGGCTGTTAACAAAAAGGCCGATTTGCTTCAGGTTGTGCCCGAAATAAATTTGAAAGAACTTGTAAGTTATGCGAATAGTAAAAATGTAGGGCTTATTCTTTGGGCAGGTTATTATGCGTTCAACAGGGATATAGAAGGCATCTGCAAGCATTATAGCGAAATGGGTATCAAAGGTTTTAAAGTAGACTTCATGGACAGGGATGACCAGCTTATGGTCGACTTTCATCACCGGGCAGCGGAAATAGGAGCTAAGTATAAGATGCTGATTGACTTTCACGGCACATACAAGCCTACAGGGCTACAACGTACTTATCCGAATGTTATCAACTTCGAAGGGGTGAATGGCCTGGAACAATTGAAGTGGTCGACCGAAGAATTAGATCAGGTGACGTATGATGTTACAATTCCATTCATTCGTCAGGTAGCCGGACCTATGGATTATACACAGGGCGCTATGCGTAATGCCGGCAAAGGAAATTTCCGTCCGGTAAGCTCGGAGGCTATGAGCCAAGGTACACGTTGCCGTCAGTTGGCGGAATATATAATTTTCGAATCGCCGCTTAACATGCTTTGCGATAACCCATCGAATTATATGGCGGAAAAGGAATGTACAGAGTTTATTGCTTCTGTTCCCACCGTATGGGATAATACTATATCGCTGGATGGGAAAATAGGGGCGTATGTGGCAATTGCGCGCCAAAAAGGAGGAGATTGGTACGTAGGCGCTCTTACCAATTGGGCTGCCCGCGATATGGAACTGGATTTATCTTTTTTGGGTGAAGGAAACTTTAAAGGCGAAGTGTTCAGGGATGGAGTAAATGCCCGCCGTGTAGGACGCGACTACAAGAAGGAAATAATCGATATACCCGCAAACAGGAAGCTGCCGATTTCGATGGCTCCGGGCGGAGGTTATGTTGTGAAAATAACAAAACGCTGAGAGAGTATCTCGTCATTGCGAACGGAGTGAAGCAATCCAGAATATTATTATATCCGATATACTAGATTGCTTCACCTTGCAGGCTCACAATGACGAGAGAAGCCCGTTGCCGGCGCGGAGAAATAGAATTTTTTGTAATATGGCTTTTTCATTTTATTCTAGATTTCAGATGTTATAAATTCTTCTAAAATTTGAAATTATGTGCACAGAAAAGAAATCCGTAAAAGAAATCCTAATTTATGGACTTATTTATCCTGCTATTTTAGGTTCTATGATATATGATTTATTTCCAACAAAGGGAAAAGGCTTTGTGTTTGATATGTTGTTTTTCATACAATGTTTTATTGTCGCTATGTATGTTGCAGACTATTGTCATTTATATAAAAATCTCAAGGAGAAATACCCTGGAGAAATAAAAAAGAGTTATTATTACATTCCCGATTTATTGGTTTCAATATCTTTATGGATAGCTTTCAAATTCTCAGATAGATGCTTATTTATTACAACAATAGGAGTGGCATTTGCTTCAATTTGTTTTCTTATCTATGCTTGTAAGTTAAATTACCATAAACCTTTTTACATAATTTACTTTGGAGTAAGCATTTTTTTGGGAGTATGTTCTCTATTATTATATATGTTGTGTAACGAATCAGAATCAACCACCGTTATAACATCGGTCTTTATCATTATTATATCGGGACTATATATCGGCTATGTGGTATTTATTAATTGTAAATGTTTGAAAGATAAGAAATCCTAATCCTAAACTATCGTTGGCATGGATAAATATCCGCGCCGGCAGGGTTTTAGGCTACCAATGACGAGAGAACGACTATTACTAAAATAAAACGAAAGAGGCACAAGATAATTCCTGTGCCTCTCTTTATTATTATTGTTTTTTTTACTTCACATTCTTGATCCATTCTCTTGCATTGACGAATGCTTCCATCCAAGGAGTAAAATCATCTTTACGATGTTCGAAAGGATGGTGTCCGCACTGCCAGGGGAACAGAGCCCGTTCCGGATGCGGCATTATAGCCAGATGGCGTCCGTCTTTGGAAACGACCCCCGCTATATCATAATCGGAACCGTTCGGGTTACCCGGATATCCGCTGTAAATGTATTTAGCGATAACGTTGTATTCCGATTCGGCCTTCGGCATGGAGAAACGTCCTTCACCGTGCGACACCCAGATGCCTATCTTGCTGCCCGACAATGAGCCGAACATAACCGATTTGTTCTGAGGAATTTCTACCGTTAAATAGATCGATTCGTATTTATGGGAATTGTTGTGTTCCATCTTGGGCTTCACATCATGCTCCGGATATATAAGGCCAAGTTCCATCATCAGTTGGCAACCGTTACATACTCCGAGACTCAATGTATCTTTGCGCCCGTAATATTTACGGAGGGTTTCTTTGGCTGTTTCGTTATAGATAAAGCTTCCTGCCCAGCCTTTCGCCGAACCAAGTACATCCGAATTGGAGAAGCCGCCGCAGAAAACGATCAGATTTATATCTTCCAGTGTTTCCCTGCCCGACGCAAGGTCGGTCATATGTACATCTCTTACATCGAATCCGGCAAGATACAGGGCATAAGCCATCTCACGTTCGCTATTCGTACCTTTCTCGCGTATAACGGCAGCCTTTAGTCCGGTAGGAGCCGTTCTGTTCGGATTAATTCCGTATTGAACAAACCTGCCTGTAAATGACGGGTTGAAGTTGAATTGTAATGGCTGATTCTTATAATTTTCGAAACGTTCTTTGGCAAGTTTCTCACCTGATTGTTTCCTGTCGAGCAGATAGGACGGTTCGAACCATACATCACGCAGTTCGTCGATATTAAATTCCTGTACGAAAGTATCTTTCTGAATAACCAGTTTGCGGTCTTCTATCGGTCGTGCTATAATGCCAAAACCGATGCCGTAGTCGTCAAGAATTTTTTCTACCAGATGATTGTGTTTTATCTGAAGCAATACACCCGGATTTTCGGAGAACAATACTTTGATCAGGTCTGCATGGTGTAACTTGTCTAAGCGTGCTTCAAGACCTCCGTCCGGATTAGCAAAACACATTTCCAGCATGGCTGTCACCAGACCACCTGCCGATATATCGTGACCGGCAAGCACAAGCCCCCTGTCAACCAGTTCCTGTACAGCGTTAAAGGCATTCCTGAAATATTCCGGATCTTTCACTGTCGGAACTTCTTCTCCTACTTTGCTCATTGTCTGGGCAAAGGCCGAGCCTCCCAGTTTGAAAGTATCGAACGAGAAATCGATATAATATAAATATGTTCCTTTGATGTATGCCAATACGGGCGATACGATCTTGCGGATATTTTTCACTTCGCCGGCGGCGGAAATAATCACTGTACCCGGAGAATAAACTTTTTCGTCACCATATTTCTGAGTCATCGACAAGGAATCTTTTCCTGTCGGGATATTGATTCCCAGCTCGCAGGCAAAATCGGAACAGGCTTCTACGGCTTTGTATAAGCGTGCGTCTTCGCCGGGATTTTTGCATGGCCACATCCAGTTGGCGCTTAATGAGATTCCTTTTATGCCGTCCTCTATCGGTGCAAATACTATGTTTGTCAGCGATTCGGCTATTGCCAGCACCGATCCTGCCGCGGGATCTACCATTGCTGCCTGTGGCGCATGACCTATCGAAGTGGCGATACCTGTTCTTCCCTTATAATCGAGAGCAACAGCGCCAAGGTCGCTCAGCGGTAGCTGAATTTCTCCTTGTGTTTGCTGGCGGGCGACTTTTCCCGTTACGGAACGGTCTACCTTATTTGTCAGCCAATCTTTACATGCCACAGCTTCGAGCCGGAGCACATTCTTTATATATTCTTCCAGTTTGGAAATCTCATATTCGGGATTCGCATATATTTCTTCGATTGTTTCATCACGCATAATAGTTTTTGGCGCTTTGCCGAAGAAATCTTCGAGTTTCAGGTCGATAGGGCGTTTTCCGTCAGCCTGTTCGAATACAAACTTCATATCGTCTGTGGTTTCGCCTACTATATACATCGGCGAGCGTTCGCGGTCTGCTATGCGCTTGATGCGTTCTGCCGCGTCGGCCGGAATGAGCAAGCCCATACGTTCCTGACTTTCATTTCCTACAATTTCTTTCGACGAGAGGGTTGGGTCGCCTATGGGAAGTTTCGATATATCTATTTTCCCACCTGTAGCTTCCACTAATTCAGACAGGCAATTCAGATGTCCTCCCGCGCCGTGGTCATGGATAGATACGATCGGGTTGTTATCCGATTCGGACAGGGCGCGGATGACATTCGCTGCACGTTTCTGCATTTCGGGATTGGCACGCTGAACGGCGTTCAGTTCTATACCGCTCGAAAATTGCCCTGTATCCACAGACGATACCGCGCCACCACCCATACCGATACGGTAGTTGTCTCCTCCGAGAATAACTACTTTTTCGCCCGGTTTAGGTTCACCTTTCAGGGCATCGCGCTTGTTAGCGTAACCGACACCTCCGGCGAGCATGATTACTTTGTCGTATGCAAATTTCTTTTGGTTTTCTTCGTGTTCGAATGTAAGTAACGATCCGCAGATAAGAGGTTGCCCGTATTTGTTGCCAAAATCGGAAGCTCCGTTCGACGCTTTGATCAGAATTTCTTCCGGTGTCTGGTATAACCAAGGGCGTTCCGGTACGGCTTCTTCCCATTGTTTGCCTGCTTTTGTGCGTGGATAAGCTGTCATATAAACGGCCGTTCCGGCAATTGGCAAGGAAGCTTTTCCTCCGCCTAAGCGGTCACGTATTTCGCCTCCCGAACCGGTGGCTGCACCATTGAACGGTTCTACTGTGGTAGGGAAATTGTGCGTTTCAGCTTTCAGGGAGATAACCGATTTGATCGGCTTCACCTCGAAATAACTTGGTTTGTCTCCATCTGCCGGAGCGAACTGTTCTATTTCGGGCCCCTTGTTGAAAGCAACATTATCTTTATATGCTGAAACTAATTTATTTGGATTGGTTTGCGATGTTTTCTTTATCAGTTTGAACAGAGAACTTTCTTTTTCTTCTCCGTCTATAATAAATGTTCCGTTGAAAATCTTGTGGCGGCAGTGTTCGGAGTTCACTTGCGAAAAGCCGAATACTTCGCTGTCGGTCAACTTTCGGCCCAATCTTTGGCTTACACTGTCCAGATATTCGATCTCGTCGCTGCTCAACGCGAGTCCTTCCTGTTGGTTATATAGTTCGATATTATCAATCTCGATGATCGGTTCGGGTTTACGGTTAATAGTAAACACATCCTGATTCAGTCCGTCATAAATACGTTGAAGCATAGGGTCGTGCTCAGCATCGCCGGTATTTACAGGAAAGAACTCTTCGATACGCACAATGCCTTCGATTCCCATATTTTGGGTTATTTCTACGGCATTGGTACTCCACGGAGTGATCATTTCCCTGCGCGGACCAACAAAAAAGCCTGAAACTTTATCAGAATCAAGCATAGTTGCACCACTAAAAGCCCATGTCAGGCGCCGGATGAAATCGTTGTTTAGTGTCGAGTTTGTTTGAACAGCAATAATACTTTTGGAAAGGGTCTGAAAGAAAGAAACCATATCTGTATTTCAAGTTAATATTTTACTAAGTGAACCTGTATGCAAACCTACATAAAAATCTTCGATTTTTAGGCCAGTTGTATAAAAAACCAAGACCACCCTTATCTTTATAGGCTGAGTGGTATCAGCGTGTGATCCACAGATTGTAATTATTTACCGTGGTCTAT